>NZ_JBXWRY010000004.1:0-154869 GCF_059613135.1 Ruegeria sp. BHSB196 | reverse complement strand
GAAATCGTTGGGCGAGACTTTCTTGAGAAGTTCCCGCGAATTCGGCCCCATCACTGCCAAAACGCTCTCTGCCCCGGTGACATCGGTGACAACGACCCGACGATCACCCACCAAGCGCCGCATCCGTGTTTCGTCGGCAAGACGGGTGATGGCCGGGGTGACGACAAGGTAGGCGGTTTCACTCAGCCGGGTGACGGTCACGTCCGCCTCGATCCCGCCGCGTGAATTCAGGAACTGCGTATAGACGATCTTGCCCACCGGCACAGACAGATTTGCGCCGCAGATGTGGTTCAGAAACGCTTCGGCATCCGGCCCTTCGACCCGCAACTTGCCGAACGAGGTCATGTCGTACATGCCGACGTTTTCGCGCACGGCACGGTGTTCGGCGGCCGAGTTCTCGAACCAGTTCTGGCGCTTCCACGAATAGCGGTATTCGCGCTCCTGACCCTGGGCTGCAAACCAGTTGGCACGTTCCCAACCGCCGATTTCGCCGAACACCGCCCCTCTTTCTTGCAAGTGATGATGGAACGGGCTGCGGCGAACCCCCCGCGCCGAGGCCATCTGCCGATACGGGAAATGGTCTGCGTAAAGCAGACCGAGCGTTTCCGAAACCCGCTCGGCCAGATACGTCCTGTTGCCCTGAAACGGGTGCATGCGTGCGATGTCCACATCGCCCAGATCAAAGGGCTTTTCGCCGTCCTCCATCCATTGCGCCAGCGCCATGCCCGCCCCGCCGGCGGACTGGATGCCGATCGAATTGAACCCGGCCGCCACCCAGAAATTGTCCAGCTCGGGCGCTAGACCGATGTGATAGGCGTCGTCGGGCGTGAAACTTTCCGGACCGTTGAAAAACGTGTGGATGCCCGCCTCTGCCAGCATCGGCATCCGTCTGCAGGCGGCTTCCAGGATCGGTTCGAAATGGTCGAAATCCTCGGGCAACTGATCGAATTCGAAGCTGTCCGGAATACCGTTCATGCCCCAGGGCTTGGATTTCGGCTCGAAGGCGCCCAGCAGGATCTTGCCCGCGTCCTCCTTGTAATAGGCGCATTCGTCCGCAACGCGCAGCACCGGCATCTGCTTCAGGCCGGGGATGGCCTCGGTCACGATGTAGAAATGCTCGCACGCATGCAGCGGCACGTTGGCCCCCGCCATGCGGCCAACCTCGTGCCCCCACATGCCGGCGCAGTTCACGATCATCTCGGCCTCGATACGGCCCTGCGCCGCGCCGTCGTCGCTGGTCCAGTCCACACCGGTCACGCGGCGGCCCTGGCGGGTGATGCCGGTCACCTTGACCCGTTCCTTGATCAACGCGCCGCGCTGGCGGGCTCCCTTGGCCAGCGCCAGAGCGATATTGGCCGGATCCCCCTGCCCGTCCAGCGGCAGCCACACGCCGCCGGTCACGTCGTCGGTGTTGAGGTATTCGTACTTTTCCTTGACCTCGGCGGTGGTCAATTCGTGCACTTCGACGCCAAAGGCACGCGCCATGGCGGCAGTGCGAAACAGTTCCTCGCGGCGTTCCTCGGTCAGGGCGACATTGATCGAGCCGGTGCGGCGGAAGCCCGTTTCGATCCCGGTTTCCTCACCAAGCCTGCCGTAAAGCTCCTGCGTGTATTTCGCCAGCTTGGTCATGTTCGACGACGGTCGAAGCTGCGCGATCAGCCCCGCCGCATGCCAGGTGGTGCCCGAGGTCAGCTGCTTGCGCTCCAGCAGCACAACGTCGGTCCAGCCCAGCTTGGTCAGGTGGTAGGCAACCGAGCATCCGATGACGCCGCCGCCGATGATGACCACGCGGGCCTTGGTGGGAAGATCAACCATGCCGATGACTCCGAATCTTCAGATCTGCGTTATCGTGCCACGGAAACGCGGCAGGAAATTCCTCAAAAGCGTCACAAAGCCTGCGATAATCATCGTCCGCCTACGCGGCGGCGCCGTCGACGGACGGCGAGTGGTGTGAGTCCGTAGACACTTTTGTAGATCGTAGAAAACCCGTTCGGAAATCCGCAGGCCAACCCGATCTCACGAACGGTGAGCGATGTGTTCAACAACAGGTTGTTGGCCTTGGACAGGCGCATTTCGCGATAGAACTGGTTGGGTGTCACGCCGAATTTGTTCTGGAACTTGCGCTCGAGCGAGCGGCTGGACAGGCCCAATGCCCCGACGATCTCCTTTATCGGAACCGGGTCTTCGACATTGGCTTGCATGATCTTGATGCACTGGTCCAGCTTGTCGTCCCCGGTTTCGGTACTGCGTATCCCCGAATACGGCTGCATCGAGCCGAAGTCCCGGATGTTTTCGTGCAGCATCACGTTGGCCACCGTCATCTTGGCCGCGCCGGATATGTGGCGACCGATCAGCGCCAGCGTCACATCGACGGTCGCGCCCATGCCCGCACAGGTCACGACCGGCCCATGTTCGGTGGCAATCGAGAACCGCGCGTTGAAACCCGCGCTCCGCTCGCTGAGGAAAAAGGCGTTCTCCCAATGCGTCGCATGATCGGGGGCGCCCTTGTCCCTGATGTAACGGCTGGCCGCTTCGGCCAGCAGGAACACCTGCGCGCCGCGATATGTGTAGTTCGAGATCACGCGGGACAAAGAAAGGTCCGGATGGTCAGGGTCGGAGTTGCCAATGACAAAAGCGTAATCGGCATCCGGCTGTGCAGGGATCTGGGTTGTCGCGACCCACGCCCCCGCGCGGCTGCAAACCGCACCTCCTCTGAGAGACCGGTATCGGTATTCGAAGGCCGGCTGCGGACAGACGCGGTTGGCGATGCGCAACACGTCAACGATGCCGGCAAGTTCGATCAGGACGAAGCCGTCGGCCACGATGATGTCGATCACCCACCTGCGCCCGGCCTGTGTGGTCTGATCGTGCGTGCTCCGGTCGGTCATGGCCTTCGACCTCAGACAATTCGATGCCCGGCGGTGCGCAGGCGGCGCGCAAGTTCTTCGATATGGTCCGGGCCGACTTCGCAGCACCCGCCCACGATCGTCGCCCCCTGACCGATCCAGCCCATGGCCTGATCCGCGTAGGCAACCGGGTCAAGATCCTGCCGCTGTTCCAGAGCGTCAACGGTGGGCGCATCGGCAAGGAATGCTTCTGAGATGCGGGTGAACCCATTGGCGTAGGCGCCAAAGGGTTTGCCCATCGTACGCAGGATGTCGAGCGCCGCGGGAATCGCCTCGGGCCGCGAGCAATTCGTCAGGATCGCCTCTGGATCGAAACGCTCGACCATCCGGGTCACATCTGCCAAAGGCTCACCCGACCGCAGGCGGGTACCATCGTCATCCATTACGGTTACAGCCAGCCAGACCGGCCTGCCGCACCCCTGGGTGCCGCGCAGCGCGCCTTCGGCCTCCTGGAGCGACGAAACCGTTTCGATCAGGAACAGGTCCACGCGCGGGGCCATCAGTTCCACGAGTTCCTGGTATTTCCCGGCCGCGTCCTCCGGATCGGGGTTCAGGTCGGGGCGGTACGAAGCCAGCAGCGGACCTAGGGATCCCGCGATCCGGCCGCCCGCAGGACGGGCGCGTTCGGCCTGACGCAGCGCGGTGTCGATCAGCGCGGCCACCTGATTCTCCATTCCGACCCTGGCGAGGCGCGAGCGGTGCACGGCATAGGTGTTGGTCGTCGCGATGGTCGCGCCGCGCCTGAAATAGTCGGCATGTACCTCACCCACCAGATCGGGGTGGTCGATCATGACACGTGTCGACCACAGCGGTGTCGCCCGGTCGCCACTGCGTTTCACAAGTTCCTGTCCGATGGAACCATCCAGAAGAGTGATGTCGGCCATGTGTGCACCCTTTCAAGGTATGAGAACGAGCTTGCCCGGCAATGTCTTGGATTGAAAATCCGCCTGTGCTCTGGCGATGTCGCGCAACGGATATGTCCCGGAGATCAGCGGCTTGATCCGGCCTGCGTTGATCAGCGAGACGAGGCGCCCGAACACTTCGGGCGCCTGGTGCGTGCAGCCGTGGATGGTGATGTCGCGCAGATAGATGTCACGCAAATCGGCCTGCACGATCGGGCCAGCAATAGCGCCCGAGACGGCATAGTGCCCGCCCGGTTTCAGCGCCTGGATCAAGCCGGGCCAGGCGGGGCCTCCGACCACGTCGATGACCACGTCGAACATCGCCTCGGGCACCGGTGCCTCGCGATCGAAGGTTGCGGTTGCACCCTGGCCCTTGACCGCGTCGGCCTTGGCTGCGGCGGTCACGCCCCAGACGCTGGCCCCGCGCAGCGCGGCCAGTTGAATGGCAGCCAGCCCCACGCCACCCGAGGCCCCGGTGATCAGAACCTTGTGCCCGGTGGCCACGCCCGCCCGGGTCAGCAGGTTTTCGGCCGTTCCGAAGGCGCAGGGGATTGCCGCGATTTCAACATCCGAAAGCGGCGAGTCCGATACGTCGTACAAGTCATCGGCGTCCAGAAGACAGAACTGGGCAAATGCCCCGTCCATCTCCGAGCCAAGCGCAATGAAACCGGCCGGGTTCCCAGGACGGGGGCGCGGAAGGTTGATCGGACAGGTCACGCGCTGGCCCGGCCGGAAACCGGTGCCCGGGCCGACCCTCTCGACGATTCCGCACAGATCGCCGCCCTGGATGCGGGGAAACGACAGTGCGCCGCCCCAGCCACCGGCTTCGACATCCTGATCGACCGCATCGGTTGCCCCGGTCACGTCCGGAGAATACCACCCAACGCGGGTGTTGATGTCGGTGTTGTTTACCCCTGCCGCGGCCACGCGCACCAGTACCTGTCCCGGTCCGGGCACCGGCACCGGGATATCCTCGCGCCACTCCAGCATTTCCGGGCCGCCATGGCCCAACAGGTAAACGCCTGACATCGTTTCGGGCAAGGTCATGGCTGTCCAGTTCTCAGTCGTCGTCCGGATGAGGCCGCACCGGCCTCAATTTCGCATGACGCTTGCCCATGTCCGGCTCCTCTTCGTGGTCAGGCTCTCAGCCGCTCGTTCGCGGGATCCCACAGCGGCTGATCCTCCTGTACCACTGCGCGGCGTTTTTCGCCGTAGATTTCCACCTCAAGCTCGGTGCCCGGCACCGCCAGGTCGGAGCGGACCATGCCCAGGGCGACCGAAGCGTTGACCCGGTACCCCCACGCCCCCGACGTGGTTTCGCCCACGATCTCGTCACCGTGCCAGATGCAGGACATATAGGGCGCGTCCGCCTCGCCTGCTTCGACGATCAGGGTGACGAAGCGTTTTCTGACGCCCTGCTGCTTTTCGCGAAGGATCGCCGCCTTGCCCGGGAAATCCTGCGGCTTGTCGAGCCGGATGAACCGGTCAAGCCCGCCTTCAAGCAGCGAATAGTCCGTGGACAGATCGCCCTTCCACGCGCGATAGCCCTTTTCGATCCTGAGCGCGTTCAGCGCGTACATCCCGAACGGTTTGGCCCCTGCTTTCAGTATCGCCTCGTAAATTGCCGGCTGGTGTTCGTTGGCGCAATGAACCTCCCATCCCAGTTCCCCGGCAAAGGACACGCGCGCAAGCGCGCACGGTTGACCCGCAACGCTGGCCGGCTGATGCGAAAGCCAGGGCAGGAACAGGTCGGCCTCGGTCCCGATTGCCTCGAACAGCGCACGCGACTTGGGGCCGGTGACGATCATCGTGCCGTATTCGGTCGTGTGGTCGGTGAGGCTGAGACCGGCGGGCAATGCGCTGCGCAACAGTTCAAAGTCGTGCCATTGTGCGGCGCCTGCGGTGATGAGCGTAAAGGAGTCGTCCGCGTGGCGCAGGCAGGACATTTCCGTCAGAATACGGCCACGGTGGTCCGAGAAATACATCAGGTTCATGCGCCCGACCTTGGGCAGGGCCCCTGTTGTGAGGCCGCGCAGCCACTCCGCCGCACCATCGCCCGAAAGGTTGAACCGCGAGAACCCCGGCAGATCGAGCACCCCGCAGCCATCCCGCACCGCCTCGCACTCTTCCTTGATCCGCTGCTCCCAGGGGCCGGACCGGCCCCAGGTATGGGTCGCCGCCAATGACAGGTCATCGCCCGGCTGCGCGAACCAGTTGGCGCGTTCCCAGCCGTTGTAGACACCCATCACGCCGCCGAGTTCCTTCACCCTGTCATGCACCGGCGAGACCTTCTTGTCGCGCGCCGCAGGCCATTCGTGGTGGGGGAAGTGCATGGCGTATTCGTTGCCATAGACCTCCATCCCCTTCTTCACGCAATAGTCGTGATCGGTATAGTCGGTGAACCGGCGCGGGTCGCAAGCCCACATGTCCCATTCGGTATGGCCGTCGACGATCCATTCCGCCAGCACCTTGCCCGCGCCACCCCCCTGCGCGATGCCGAAGGTGAAGACGCAGGCTTCGAATGCGTTGCGAACGCCGGGCATCGGGCCGATCAGGGGGTTCCCGTCGGGGGCGTATGGAATCGGACCGTTTATCACGCGCGAAACCCCGGCAGCGCGCAGGGCCGGAACGCGCTCCATCGCGTCCGCTACGATGTCCTCGATCCGGTCGAGGTCGTCGTTCCACAGCTGAAAGCTGAAATCGTCCGGCATCGGGTCGTCCGGCGTCGCCCAATGCGCCTTGCAGTTGGGCTCGTATGGTCCGAGGTTGAACCCGTTCTTCTCCTGCCGCAGGTAATAGGAGACATCCACGTCGCGCAGCAGGGGGAGCTTTTTTCCGGTCTGCTTCGAATAGGCTTCAATCTCAGGAATCTCCTCGCTCAGCAGGTACTGATGGCTCATCACCATCATCGGCACGGTGCGGCCACCGAACGGTTTGAACCATTCGCCGACGCGCTGTGCATAGTATCCGGCCGCGTTCACCACGTAATCGCAGGCGATGTCGCCTTTTTCCGTGTGCACGGTCCAGGTGCCGTCGCGATGCTGCGTCACGCCGATGGCGGGCGTGAAGCGGAGGATCTTCTGCCCCATGTCGCGGGCGCCCTTGGCAAGCGCCTGGGTCAGCTGAGCCGGGTCGATGTCGCCGTCATGCGGGTCATAGAGCGAACCGACGATGTCGTGGGTTTCAAGGAACGGGTAACGTGCCTTGGTCTCTTCCGGCGTCAGGATCTCGATGTTCATGCCTTGATAGCGGCCCATGGCGGCGGCACGCTGGAACTCCTGCATCCGCTCCTTGCTGTGCGCCAGGCGGATCGAGCCGGTCACGTGGTAGTTCATCGGATAATCGACCTCTTCGCCCAGGCGTGCGTAGAGTTCGGTCGAATACCGCTGCATGTTCATGATCGCCCAGGAGGTCGAAAACGTCGGCACGTTGCCCGCCGCGTGCCAGGTCGAGCCGGCCGTCAGCTCGTTCTTTTCCAGCAGGACGCAGTCGGTCCAGCCTTTCTTGGCAAGGTGATAAAGGGACGATGTCCCCACCACGCCGCCACCGATGATGACCACGCGGGCCTTTGTCGGAAAATCACTCATTGTCGCAGTTCCCTGTCTGTCATGCCTCTTGCGGCAGGTCGTCCGTGATGTCGCAATAATCGCCCTTGTCCACCACGAAGATGTGGCGCGCGAGGGTCAACCCGGTCGGCGCGTCCAGCGCGCCCATCGAAATCGAGATCGTGTCCTCGTCATTGTGCTGCCAGAACAGGAACGTTCCGCACCTGCTGCAGAACCCGCGCCTGGCTATGCCTGAGGCACGGAACCAGGTCAGCGTGTCACCGGCTTCAAAGTGAAGATTGTCCTGATGGGTCCAGGTGGACGCCCAGACATGGCCGGATTGACGGCGGCACTGACCGCAATGGCAGATTGTCGGCGCGGACAGCGCGCCGTCGACCGAAAAGGCCACGGAACCGCAAAGGCAGGAACCGGTATGCATCGGACTATCCTCTGGCTGTGGGTGCGGCACTCGTGCCGAGCAACACACCGTAGATGATGAAACAGGCGGCCAGGACGCGGCGCACCCAGGTGTTGAAGACCGCCCCCAGCGCCGTTTTGCCCATCTTGGCCCCCAACAAGGTGTAACCGGTGTAGCTGAGCGTGGTGATGATCAGTGCCGTCGGCATGATCACCGCCATCTGCTGCCAGATCGGGACGCCGGGCTGCACGAATTGCGAAAATGCCGCGAGATAGCCCGCAACGCTTTTCGGGTTGATCGTGGCGATGGCCAGGGCATGAACGTAGACGCGGCGCGCGGGCCGCTCGGTGGTCGGTGCCGGTCGGGTTGCGGTCATCCAGCCGCGCACCCCCAGCCAGACCAGAAACCCAGCGCCGATCAGTTTGGCCGAGAGAAATCCGGCAGGCGAGGCCGCGATCAGAGCCGTGATCCCCAGTGCCGAAAGGATCAGAAACGCGCTGGCCTGGGTCAGAATCCCCAGCACCCCCAGCATCGCCTTGGGAAACGGCAGGCTCATTCCGTTCGAGATGCAATTGACGGCGTTGGGCCCTGGGGTGGTGACAAAGATCACCCAGAACAGCGCGAATATGGTCCACGCCTCAAAGCTCATCAGTACACCGGCGGGGCGATGACCCAGACCGCCACTGCGGGCTCGTCATAAGGGTTCGCCCATTGATATGGTTGATGCTTGATCCGGAAACTGTCGCCCGGCCCGACGGTGAATGCGCGGTCTCCGATGGTCAGATCCAGCCGGCCCGAGACCATGTACCCGACCTCCTGCGTCGGGCGGTTGGCCGGTGTCTGCATCCGGGACCGGGGTCGAAAGGTGGAATGCACCACCTCGAAATCATCGGTCAGGTCGGGCGAAAGAAGCTCTTCGATCAATCCTTCCTCGCCCGATCCCATCGGTCGGCGCGATCCTGCCCGCACGACATAGCCCTGTTCGTCGGCCGGAACCGCCGAATGGGCGAACAGCATCGACATCGGCACGCCCAGGCATTCGGCGATCTGACGCAGATCGGAAATCGAAGGCTCGGACATGTCCCGCTCGACCTGGCTGAGCCAGCCGACAGACCGATCCAGGCGGGCCGCGATCTCGCTCAGGGTGAGCCCGCGGGCCTTGCGCAGCGCGCGAATGTCGGCTCCGAGCGTGGCACTGTGGGGGGCCTGGCTGTTCAACTGCCGCTCCAATTTCCGTGAAAATTCCTCTTTGAATTTCACGATGCCTCGAATCGGTGAAAATTCCAAGCCTTTTTTCATTGCGGTCCCGTGGCAGCCGCACTATTCCCGCCGCATGTGGATCGTCGTGGTGTATCTCTGGGCCATCAATGGCCTGACCCTTCTGGCCTTTGGATGGGACAAACTGTGGTCGCGACGCAAAGGTCGGCGCGTGCCCGAACGGACGCTTCTGTGTCTTGCAGCACTCGGCGGCAGCCCCGGCGCGGTTCTGGGGCGTTGGATGTTCCGCCACAAAACCCGAAAGCGCAATTTCTCGTTCCGGCTTTTGGCAATCGTCGGGCTGCAAGCCGTGGCGTTCTACTATCTAACGCGCGAAAACCTGTGACAGAATCCCGCCCAGCGCCTCGGCATCCGCCTTGTCGAATGCGTCGGGCCGGTCGCTGTCGATATCGAACACGGCGATGATCTCGCCCGTCGCATTTCGAACCGGAATCACCAGTTCCGACCGGGTCGTGGCGGAACATGCGATGTGGCCGGGGAATGCCTCCACATCCGGCACCAGCTGCACTTCGCCCGTATGGGCAGCGGCCCCGCAGACACCCTTGCCGAACGGAATGACAAGACAGCCATGCCCCCCCTGGTAAGGGCCGATCTTGAGCAGACCGGGTTCGGTAACACGGTAGAACCCTGTCCAGTCGAAACGGTCGTCGGAATGATGAACCTCGCAGGCGACAGTAGCCATCAGCGCGATCTCATCCGTTTCGCCCTCGGTCAAGGCGGCGATGGTCTTGGCAAGCGTTTCGTAGTCGGCGGTCATACACAGCCCCTTGTCTGCAGGTCAGGCGCCAGCCCCGTGGAGCCTGCCACGCATATCACCGCGCCGCATTGCAGACGCGGCGAACGGTCAAATCCGCTCAATCGCGATCGCGGTCCCCTCTCCACCGCCGATGCAGATGGCGGCGACGCCGCGTTTCAGCCCCCGTTTTTCCAGCGCGTTGAGCAGCGTGACCATGATACGTGCCCCGGAGGCGCCGATCGGGTGGCCCAAGGCGCAGGCGCCGCCGTTGACGTTCACCTTGTCGCGCGGCAGGCCCATCTCGTGCATGAACGCCATCGGGACCACCGCGAAGGCTTCGTTGACCTCCCAGAGATCGACATCGTCCTTTTTCCAGCCGATCCGGTCGAGGAGCTTGCGCGCCGCGGGAACCGGAGCCGTGGTGAACAACCCGGGCGCCTGCGCATGGCTGGCATGACCGACGATGCGGGCACGTACGCCGAGGCCCTGCGCTTCGGCAGCTTCGGCGGAAGCTAGCACCAGCGCCGCGGCCCCATCGGAAATCGAAGACGCGTTTGCCGCCGTTACAGTGCCATCCTTGCGGAAGGCGGGTTTCAACGTCGGAATCTTCTCGGGCCGGGCGGATCTGGGCTGTTCGTCGGCCGACTGGATTTCCTCGCCCTTGCGCGTCCTGACCGTCACCGGCACGATTTCCCCATCGAAGGCGCCGCTGTCCTGCGCTGCCAGCGCGTTTGAAAGCGACTGCAGGGCGTATTCGTCCTGGGCTTCACGAGTGAACTGATATGCTTCGGCGCAGTCTTCGGCAAAGGTACCCATCAGGCGGCCTTTGTCATAGGCGTCCTCAAGGCCGTCCAGGAACATGTGATCGACCACCTGAGCATGACCGATCCGCGCGCCGCCGCGCATCTTGGGCAGCAGGTACGGCGCGTTCGTCATGCTTTCCATTCCGCCCGCGACCATCGTGTCGGCATGTCCCAGCGCGATCTGATCGAACGCCATCATCGCCGCCTTCATGCCCGACCCGCACATCTTGTTGAGGGTCGTTGCCGGAACCTCTTCGCCCAGACCGGCGGCAAAGCCCGCTTGGCGCGCAGGCGCCTGGCCCTGTCCTGCAGGCAGAACGCATCCCATCAAGACCTCGTCCACGGTGCTGGCCCCGGCGCCCTCAAGCGCGGCCTTTATGGCCGTCCCGCCCAGTTCCGCCGCGCTTAGCCCATCGAACATGCCCTGGAATCCGCCCATCGGTGTCCGCGAGGCACCGGCGATGACAACTTCCTTCATCTGGAAAACCCTCCTGATCCTGTTGCCTGAATACCGAATGGTAAGAAATCGCGTCTAGCGTATTTCTACGGAACGACCGCGCTTTTTTGGAGGATTGTCAGGCATGGCCCTGTCCAGCACCGTAACCGGCGATGTGCAGGTGATCACGGTTGACGCCGACCGGATCGACGCTGCGGTGGCGATCCAGTTCAAGGAGGACATGCGCGGCGCGACGGATGGCGGGCCGCGCCGGGTCATTCTGGATCTGACGGCTGTGGAGTTCATCGATTCGAGCGGATTGGGGGCAATCGTGGCGTCAATGAAGCAGTTGGGCGAGCAAAGGCGTCTCGACCTGGCCGGACTTTCGCCGATGGTCGACAAGGTCTTTCGCCTGACGCGCATGGACACCGTGTTCAACCTGTTCGCGACGCTGGACGATGCGTTGAACGCAAACACGACCCGGCAGTAGTGGGGAGATCGCCGCTGTGGATGGCAGACCTGGGCAGGAACCGTTCGAACTGAGTTTTCCCGCGACCGAAGCCGAAGCCAGCGCCGGCATTTCAACCATTGCCGGCCATCTCAGGCTGTCGGGATTGTCCGAGGACCGGGCCGGAGACGTCCGGATTGCGCTGGCCGAGGCCATCAACAACGTGGTCGAACACGCCTATGCGGGGATTGAACCCGCCAAGGTCCAGATCCAGTGCTTCCTTCTGGAGGACCGGTTGGACATCCTGATTTCGGATACGGGCCTTCCCCTGCCGGACGGCAGGATACCACCGGGCGAACCGGCGAATACCGAAGTCGGCCTGCATGATCTCCCGGAGGGTGGGTTCGGGTGGTTTCTGATTCGCCAGATCGCCAGTGAAATCCGCTACGAACGCAGGAACGGCTGCAACTACCTGTCGCTGCGTTTCGAACGGAGCGAAGCGTGAAGGATTTTCCGCGTCGGCCACAATAACGCCCAGATCGAACCATGGTCACGCCGCAAATCCGGGAAACAATGAAACCGTAGCTCAAGATAGCTTCCCTCGGCGTCAGGCATCACAGCCCCCACACGTGAGCGGCGCCGAGGACCCCCCTCCCCTGCAAATGCGGTTGGACTTTGGACGAACGCAGTCTAGGTTCGCCGCGCCATTGTGGGAGAGTTGAACGATGCGCGATTTCCACCTGCCCGGACGTTCCGAAGTTCTTGCCTCTGACGGAATGTGCGCAACTTCACATCCGCTCGCGGCCCAAGTGGCACTCGACATTCTCAAACGCGGCGGGAACGCGATGGATGCCGCGATTGCCGGTGCTGTTCTGCTGGGCTTGTGCGAACCGCAAATGACCGGCATCGGCGGCGATTGCTTTGTACTCTACAACCGGCCGGGCGAAACCCGAATCCGCGCCCTGAACGGATCGGGCCGGGCACCGGCCGCGGCCGACCCCCAGGACCTGAGAAACCGGGGATACGACGCCATGCCGCTCGCCGGTCCGCACTCGGTGACAATTCCGGGCGCGGTCGATGCGTTCTGCCATCTTGCGGAAACCGAAGGTCGCCTGGGCCTCGATGCGTTGTTGCAGCCCGCGATTCACTATGCCGAAACCGGCGTTCCGGTCGCTGCGCGCGTGGCCTTCGACTGGGCGTCGGGCGCAAGCACGCTGCAAGGTGCTGCGCGCTCCTTCTATCTGGTCGGCGGCAAGGTTCCCGAGGCCGGCGAGGTCTTTCGCGCGCCTCAACAGGCCGAGGTCTTGCGCCGGATCGCCCGCGCGGGGCGCGATGCCTATTACTCCGGCGAAGTCGCGGAAGACATGGTGGCCACGCTGAACGGCTTGGGCGGCGACCACAGTCTGGAAGATTTTGCAAACACCGGATGCACGTCCACCGACCCCGTGCGCACGGCCTACAAGAACGTGGAACTCGTCGAGCACCCGCCGAACGGCCAGGGCGCGACCGCTTTGCTGCTGCTCAACATTCTGCGCCATTTCGACATGGCCTCGATGGACCCCCTGGGCGCGCAACGCGCACATATCGAGGCCGAGGTCGCAAAGCTCGCCTATGACGCGCGCAACCGGTTTGTCGCGGATCCGGAGCATATGAACCGGCTTGATCACCTGCTGGCACCCGAGACGGCCGAGCGGCTGGCCGCCCTGATCGACCCCAACAGGGCCATCTCCAATCCTGCGGCGATGACCGACGCCGTGCACAAGGACACTGTGTACATTACGGTCGTGGACCGTGATCGAATGGCGGTATCGCTGATCTATTCCATCTATCACAGTTTCGGATCGGGCATCGCGTCCGAGAAATTCGGCATCCTGCTGCACAATCGCGGAGCAGGGTTCTGCCTCGTGCCGGGTCATCCGAACGAATACGGCGGCGGCAAGCGCCCCATGCACACGATCATTCCGGGCATGGTGTGCGAGAATGGTCGCATATCAATGCCGTTTGGCGTGATGGGGGGCGGGTATCAGCCGATCGGCCACGCCCGGTTCGTGTCCAATCTTGTGGATGCCGGCATGAGCTTGCAGGCGGCAATCGATGCACCACGCGCTTTTGCGGATGGCGGCACCTTGAAAGTGGAACGTGGGTATCCGGAGGCCGTGCGGCAGGATCTGGCCAGGCTTGGCCACAGGATTGAGATCCCCGATTCACCGATTGGCGGCGCGCAGGCCATTCGCATCCGTGAGGACGGCGTCCTGGAAGGTGCCAGCGACCCGCGCAAGGACGGTTGCGCCTTGGGATACTAGCCCGACCCTCTCAGTTCAGCTGGAAGTGAAGCGGATACGTCCCGTCCTGGAACGGTCCGAACATGTCCGGAATATCCGGATGATCGACCGGTTCGCCGGAATGGTCCTCGATCAGGTTCTGTTCCGAGACATAGGCGACGTAATAGGATTGGTCGTTTTCCGCCAGCAGGTGATAGAACGGCTGTTGCTTCGCCGGCCTGCTGTCCTCGGGAATCGCTTGATACCATTCTTCCGTATTCGAAAATTCCGCATCCACGTCAAACACCACCCCTCGGAAGGGGTGCTTTTTGTGGCGAACCACCTGCCCAAGGTGGTACTTTGCTTGTGTCTTCAACATAATTTCAGCCCCCAACCCCTCTTTTAGCGCCGATGACGCACAAATGTCCAACAATTGAACCGAAATTGGCGGAAACAGTCTGTGAACCCTGTCGGGACAGTCACACCGGACGACGGCGCGGGCATTTGCCAAATGTTCTTTGATTCCGGACTGTTGTGCCGATCCCACATCCCCGGAAAGAATTGCGACACATTGCGCGCCAGGCTTGGCACTGAGGCGTTTGTGATTCCGCCCGCCCGGAAAATGGGCTATCATTGCCCAAAAAGGCAAGAGGCACATGAGCAGATCTCTTTGCGCGCTATTGGCGGTGCTGATGCTGGCATCCTGTAGCGGCGGGTCCAAGACTCCGCCGCGCAACCTTGATGATGCCTGCAGCATAGCCCGCGAGCGCCCCGACTACATCAAGGCTTTCAAAACGACCGAACGCAAGTGGGGCGTTCCGGTCCACGTCCAGATGGCCACGATCTATCAGGAAAGCCGGTATCGGGCAGACGCCCGTACCCCGCACAAATTCGTTCTGGGCGTGATCCCGATGGGACGACAAAGCAGCGCCTATGGCTTCAGCCAGGCGCTCGACGGGACATGGGAACAATACCAGAAGGAAACCGGCCAGCGCCGCGCCAAGCGTGATCGCATCCGCGACGCGTCGGATTTCGTCGGCTGGTACATGAACAAGAGTTGGGAAAAGAACGGCATCCACCCGACGGACACCCGCAATCAGTATCTGGCCTATCACGAGGGCCATGCGGGATATGCACGGGGCAGCTACAATGCCAAGTCCTGGCTGCTTCGGGTCGCGGACAATGTGGATGACCGCGCCGAACTCTATCGCCAGCAACTGGCGGCGTGCCGACTCTGATCCGCGCCAAACCCGGGCGTCTCAGCGGTCGGTCGAAACGCCCGGCTCGCCGTCGATGAAGAGGTTCTGGTTGAGGCTGTCGCCCTTGGCCAGAGGCCCAAGGATCACCGTCGTGCGCGTTCCGGCGCTGTCATGAACGACCCACTTCCGCAGTTCGACGGGATCAGCGGTGAACATAAGCTCGATCTTGCCATAGTCCGGGTTCTGGGGATCCTGGGCCGTCACGATCGTGGACGTTCCGTCGAAATCGTGACCCACAACCATGTTGGCCTGATCGAGATTCACGCGCGGCGCCAGGACGATCGAGAGCGGCGTGCGTCTCAGCGGATATTGCTCGGG
Source organism: Ruegeria sp. BHSB196 (assembly GCF_059613135.1). Classification (NCBI taxonomy): domain Bacteria; kingdom Pseudomonadati; phylum Pseudomonadota; class Alphaproteobacteria; order Rhodobacterales; family Roseobacteraceae; genus Ruegeria; species Ruegeria sp. BHSB196. Next base: position 139,559 of record NZ_JBXWRY010000004.1, on the reverse strand, counting down.
CGGTTGGTTGGACTTCGGATCGTGGATGATCACGGTTCCGCTTTTGGCCAGTACCACCGCCTGGTTCGGCGGGTCGTATTCGAACCGCATCCGCCCCGGCCTTTGCAACCATAGCTTGCCGGTACTGAGCGAGCCGTCATCGTTGACCTGCGTAAACGTGGTCTGAACGGTGTCGAGCCCGTTCAGGTAGCTGGAGATCTGCGACAGCGGCAGTTTGTCTGCCGCCCAGGCCGCAGGCGCGGCGAGAGACAGCGCAATGGCAAGGACGATTTGTTTCATGCCAGTTCAGATAGGCGCTCTGCCCCCGCTTGGGAATGCCCCTATTGTTCGGGCACCAGAATTTCGCGCTTTCCGACGTGGTTGGCCGGCGAAACGATGCCTTCTTCCTCCATCTGCTCCACCAGTCGCGCGGCCTTGTTGTAGCCGATGGCAAGTTTCCGCTGGATGTACGAGGTCGAGCATTTGCGATCCTTGATCACGATGGCCACGGCGGTGTCGTACAGCGCGTCTTCGCCATCCGTGTTGCCGCCCGTGTTCAGGCCGAGAACGGCGTCGATATTGTCGGCCTTTTCCTCATCCGGCCCTTCGACCACGCCGCCCACATAGTCCGGCGGGCCAAACTGCTTGAGGTGGTTCACGACCTCTTCCACCTCTTCATCCGACACGAATGGCCCGTGACAGCGGGTGATCTTGGCGCCGCCCGCCATGTACAGCATGTCGCCCTGGCCCAGAAGCTGCTCGGCCCCCATCTCGCCCAGGATGGTGCGGCTGTCCACTTTCGACGTCACCTGGAACGAGATCCGGGTGGGGAAGTTGGCCTTGATGGTCCCGGTGATCACATCGACCGAGGGCCGCTGCGTCGCCATGATCAGGTGGATCCCCGAGGCCCGCGCCATCTGCGCCAGGCGCTGGATGCAGGCCTCGATCTCCTTGCCCGCGACCATCATCAGGTCGGCCATTTCGTCAACGATGACGACGATATAGGGCATGGCCTTGGGCTCGAATTCCTCGGTCTCGAAGATCGGCTCTCCGGTTTCGTCGTCGAACCCGGTCTGGACCGTGCGGCTGAACAGCTCGCCCTTGGCCAGGGCGTCCTTTACCCGGCCATTGTACCCGGCGATGTTGCGCACACCCATCTTGGACATCTTGCGATAGCGGTCCTCCATCTCGCCCACGACCCATTTCAGGGCGACCACCGCCTTTTTGGGGTCGGTCACGACGGGGGACAGCAGGTGCGGGATGCCGTCATAGACGGAAAGTTCCAGCATCTTGGGGTCGATCATGATCAGACGGCATTCATCCGGTGTCAGCTTGTACAAGAGCGACAGGATCATCGTGTTGATGGCCACCGACTTGCCCGAGCCGGTTGTCCCCGCAATCAGCAGGTGCGGCATCTTTGCCAGGTTGGCCACCACGGATTCACCGCCGATATCCTTGCCCAGCGCGAGCGGCAGCGCTTGGTTGCCGTCGCCGAAATCGCGGCTGGCCAGAATTTCGCGCAGGACCACCATTTCACGATTGTCGTTGGGCAGTTCGATGCCGATGACCGACCGGCCCGGCACGGTGGACACCCGCGCCGACAGGGCCGACATCGAGCGCGCGATGTCGTCGGCCAGACCGATCACCCGGCTGGCCTTGAGGCCAGGCGCCGGTTCCAGTTCGTACATGGTGACAACCGGGCCGGGGCGGACGCTGACGATCTCTCCCTTCACGCCATAATCATCCAGCACGTTCTCAAGCATCCGCGCGTTTTCCTCCAGCGCCTCGTCGCTCAGGTGATGGCGCTGGATGTTCGAGGGGTTGGTCAGCAAGCTCAGCGGCGGCAGTTCGAAATCCGAATGCTGATCCTCGAAAGAAAGGGCCGGTTGCGCCTCGGCCTGCGCGCGGCGCGAGGGTTGCGGCATTCGGCGCACCGGTTGGGCGACAACCGGCTTGCGCGGCTCGGCAACCGGAACCGGCACCCGAGCGGTATCGGCACGCGGCGCTGTCTCTTCTTCGATCAGAGGCTCGATGCCGTAGTCCGTTTCAAAGTCGGCGTCTGGCAGCTGCCCATGCTCCGCTCCGGGTGCAGCGTCTTGCGATGCGCGCGCTGTCAGGGGCGGTTCTGGAGGCAGACCGGCAGCCGCGGTCAGGGGCGGCTCCGGCGGCAGATTGCCGCCGCGATGCGGGTTCAGGATCAGCGGCTCGGGACCACGGCCGCGGCCCTTGGTCAGGGGACGGGCAGGATCGGGCTCGGGCGCGGCGATCCCGGCAGCGACCTTGCGGCTTTGCACGGCGGCCGCGATCTTTGTACGGATCCGGTCGTCACCGGGCATGTCGTCGAATCCTGTCACGGGTTCCGGTTCAACCAGCTCCGGCTGCGGCATGGGCTCCGGTCGGCGGATCAGCCCCGGCATCCTGCCCAACAGGCCGGTTCTGGGCGCCTGCGCGGGCTGGGGCATTTCCAAGGCAGGTTCTTCGATCAGGTCATCGGCATAGGTCGCCGCATCTGCGGCAGCGGCATCCGCCGCCATGGCGCGAGAGGCCATGCGGTGCTCGGTCCAACGCGCCCGGCGCTCCCGCGCCGCTTGCGCCGTGGCCGATGCACCGCGGCCCAGCAAGGTCATCACACCGTCATAGGTCATCACCAGACCCAGAAGGAAGGCGCGGAACCCGCGCTTCACATCGGCCATGGTGAAACCCAGAACAAAGACGCCCAACGCCAGCATGCCCGCCGCCATGCCCAGCGACATCAGCTTGACCATGACATGGGACGAAATCGGCAACAGGATCAGCAGTGCGCCCATGACAGTGTCGCCGAACAGGCCGCCCAGCCCAAAGCTGTGCGTGGCCCGCCACTCCGGGCCGGGAACGAGGGTCGCGGCATAGACCGAAACCACGGCAATCCAGATCGGCGCAAAGATCAGGCGGGCGATGGCGCGTTCTTCGCCCGCATGGAGCGCGAACCTGATACCCCATGCGATCAGCACCAGTGCAACGCTCCAACTGCCCCACCCGACGATCATGAAGAGCGGCGCGGCGATCGAAGCACCCAGCCGTCCCATCCAGTTCTGAACCGGAGCGTCGGTCGAAACCATCCAATTCGGATCGTCCGGTGTGTAGGACGCGATCATCGCGGCTGCGCCCAGCCCCAACAGGAACAAAGCGATCCCGATGAGCTCCTTGCCCCGCCTTTCGATCGCCGCCTGCATCTTGCTGTCCAGCAACGGATCGCGGCTACGCGTGTTGTATGATGCCATGCTACCCCTCGTACCTTACTTGTAGATGCAGTCGCGAAGCGTGATCAGGCCCCGCTGCACCTCTGTTTTTGGGGCCACCATCGCGACCCTGATAAATCCCTCACCCGGATTCTGACCCGGCTTTCCCTGGGCCAGATAGGCGCCCGGCAATACTCGAACGCCGGTTTCCCGCCAGAGTTTCATGGCGGCCTGCTCGCCATCGTCCACCGGCAGCCACAGGAAGAACCCGGCCTCGGGCGGCATGTATCCCTGAACACCGGCAAATACCTCGTCCGCGATGCGGTACTTGTCCTGGTAAAGCGCCCGGTTCTCCTCGACATGCGCTTCATCGGCCCAGACCCTTGCCGCAGCGGCCTGCAGCGGTGACGGCAGCGGTGCACCGGAATAGGCGCGCAACTGTTTGACCCGTTTGATCGTTTCCGGCCCTCCCGCTATCAGCCCCGAACGCAGGCCCGCCAGATTCGACCGCTTGGACAAGGAATTGAACAAGGTGATTCGTTCAGGATCCGCGCCCAGTTCGCGGGCCACGGTCAGAACGCCGGTCGGCGCCTCGGACCGGTAGATTTCGGAATAGCACTCGTCGGCGAAGATCCGGAAATCGTACCGTTCGGCCAGCCGGATCAGGTCAGCCCAATACGCGCGCGAAGCCACCGCGCCCTGCGGATTTGCGGGCGAACAGATATAAGCCACGGCGGCTCGGTTCAGCACTTCGTCGGGCAGACCGGCATAGTCCGGCAGGTGCCCGGTCGCGGCGGTGGCCGGAACGAAAACCGGCTCGGCGCCGACCGAAATCGAAGCGACCATATAGACCTGATAGAACGGATTCGGGCACAGGACGACCGGTTTGCGCCCGTTTTTCTGCTCGGGACAAAGCGCCATGGCGGCGTTGTACAGCCCTTCGCGCGTGCCGTTCAGGGCCATCACATTGGTTTCGGGGTCCAGCGCGACACCATAGCGGCGTTGTATCCAGTCGGTGATCGCGGCGCGGAGTTCGGGCGTGCCGTCGTTGTTCGGATAGCCCTGAAACCCAGCCACATTCTCCATGATCACATCCGCGACCCATTCGGGAAACGCATGCTTCGGCTCGCCAATGGTCATATGCACGACATCGCCGCCCGGCTCGTGATGGTCGAGCAAGGCGCGAAGACGCGGGAATGCATAGGCCGGTAGGTTCGAAAACCGCTCGGGAAAATCCATCTGACTGCCTCAATACGGGATCGTTGCGCCCCGTTTTGGCTCAAGTTACAGGCGGCACCCCTGTGCGTCCAGACAAAGCGGTGTGCAAACAGGGGATTGTGGCATTCAGGCCAGAGCCGATTCGGCGGCCGCACCCAGCCGCAACAGCGCCTCTTCCGAGTGCGGATGGCCCATCATCATCAGCCCGCACCCCGGATTTCCGGTGGGCAAGGTGAGCGCGGCCAACCCCATTAGGTTCGCAATCCGCGTGTTCCGCAACGCCAGAAGATTGTTGGTGACATAGTAGTCATGATCGTTCATCAGCCGCTCCAGATTGGGCGGCGTGATCGGCGCGGTGGGCGCAAGGACCGCATCGAATCCGGACGTCGCCGCGTCCCAGGCGGCGCGACAGTTTTCCAGCTTGGCCCAGGCGGCGACGTAGTCGGGGCCAGAAAAGTTCTTTCCAGCCCGAAACCGCTCCAGGATCTCAGGAAACATGACCTCGGGGCTGGCTTCGATGACGTCGCGCCACAAACCGTACGCTTCGGTCGTGTACAGAACACCCGACAGGGCCATCGCCTCGGCCAGTTCGGGGACCGCCAGAGGCACGATTTCCGCGCCTGCCGCGGAAAGGCGGGTCAAGGCGTGCTCATGGGCCGCGCCGGGAGCATCGCGGATGTCGTCAAGGGCCACGGTTTGCAGGGCCGCGAATCTGCGCCCCTTCAACGTCGCGCCCCGCAAATCGGCAGGCGAGCCTCCTTCCAGCAGCGCCAGCAGCTGCGCCGCGTCCTCGACCGAACGGGCAAGCGGACCCACGGTGTCGAACTTCAGGCAAAGCGGGACCACGCCTTCCAGGCTGAGGCGCCCCGGCGTGGTCTTGAGCCCGACGAGATCGTTCCAGGCCGACGGGATCCGGACGGAACCGCCCGTGTCAGACCCGATGGCACCGGCCGCGAGGCCCCAGGCGACCGAGGCCGCCGCCCCCGATGACGATCCGCCCGGCACCGCGGTCTCATCGTGGATGCAGGGTGGCGTCGCCGTGACCGGGTTCAGCCCAAGACCGGAAAAGGCAAGTTCGCTCATATGCGTCTTGCCAAGACAGACGGCGCCCTGCGCGGTTGCATGGCACAGGACGGCGGCGTCCGACTCGGGCACACGTCCCTTCAGCAAGGCCGAGCCGGACTCGGTGCCAATTCCGGCTGTGTCAAAAAGGTCTTTCCAGCTGATCGGAACCCCGTCGAGCAGAGAGCGCCGCAAGCCCAGGCGGGCGCGCTCCCGGGCAGCGTGTGCCTCGGCGCGGGCGCGGTCATGGGTGACGCGGGCATAGATGCGGTCGCGATGGGGATGGGCGTCGATGGCCGTCAGACATGTTTCGGTCAGTTCCACAGGGTCGATTTCGCCCCGCGCGATTCCGCGGCCCAGGTCGCTTGCCGTCATCGTCAGCCAGTCCTGCATCGCACCCTCCCTTTGCGCCGTGGCGACGGTAGCGACAGGACGGCCCATGGACAATCCCGATTGAGGCAGCATATTGCAGCTCATGGAAAAGCACGCGGAAATCCTGATCATCGGTGGCGGCCTGAACGGCCCGGCCCTCGGACTGGCGCTGGCGCAGACCGGTCATTCGGTCACGCTGATCGACGCACTGGCCGAGAACGTGCGACGAAACGCAAGGTTCGATGGGCGCGCCTATGCGCTGGCCCTGGCCTCGCAGAGGCTGCTCGGGGCCATCGGTGTCTGGGACCACGTTGACGAGCATGCGCAGCCGATGCTCGAAATCAAGGTGACGGACGGCCATGCGGGCGCAGGCCCGTCGCCCTTTTTCATGCATTTCGATCACGCGGAAATCGAAGAAGGCCCGATGGGGTACATGGTCGAAGACCGCCACCTGCGCCGGGCCTTTCTGGATGCGGTTTCGCAAGTCCCGAATATCACCCGGATCAGTGGGGAATCCGTAGTAGGACAGGAAACCGGACCGCACGGCGCGACCGTGACTTTGGATGACGGTCAGCGGCTGCAAGCCGACCTGCTGGTGGGGTGCGACGGCCGCCGCAGCGGAACGGCCGAAAGGGCCGGCATCAAACGCACCGGATGGGACTATGGCCAGACGGCCCTGGTTTGCGCCATTGCGCATGACCTGCCGCACAACGGCATCGCCCACCAGTTCTTCATGCCGCCGGGACCGCTGGCGATCCTGCCACTGACAGGCAACCGCAGCTCGATTGTCTGGAGCGAGCGGACCGAGATGGCACATCGCATCAACGCCATGCCCGAGGCGGAATACATCCAGGTTCTGCGCCCGCGCTTCGGCGATTTCCTCGGCGATATCAAGCTTGAGGGCGACCGGTTCACCTATCCCCTGAACCTGACCATCGCCAACTCTTTCATCGGGGATCGATTGGCGCTGGTGGGCGACGCGGCGCATGGGATGCACCCGATCGCAGGTCAGGGTCTGAACGCGGGGTTGCGCGACGTCGGCGCATTGGCCGAGGTGCTGACGCTGGCCGGGCGGCGTGGCGAAGATATCGGCTCGACACCCGTGCTTGAGCGGTATCAGGAATGGCGCCGGTTCGACACAGCCACGCTGGCTTTGGCTACGGATTTTTTCAACAAACTGTTTTCAAACGACAATCCAATCCTGCGCCTGGGTCGCGACATTGGGATGGGAATCGTGGGATCCGTCCCTAGCCTGCGCCGTGGTTTCGTGCGCGAGGCTGCGGGCCTTACCGGCGACCTGCCCAAACTGTTGCAGGGGCGCGCGATCTAGTCCGGCCCCTCACTCCAACGCCCGCGCTTCGTCCACCAGCATCACGGGAATGCCGTCCCGGATCGGAAAGGCGAGGCCGGCAGCCTTGGACACCAGTTCCTGCCGCTCGGAATCGTATTCAAGTGTCGTATGCGTCTGCGGACAGATCAGCGCCTCGAGCATGTGGCGGTCGAATCCGATTTGGGTATCCGTCATTGCAGGGTTTCCTCGCTTGATCCGCCGCGCAAGGCGAATTCGATCAGTGTCACCAAGGTCTCACGCCGTGTCGAAAGACAAGGCGCCTCGAGCAGGGCCTGTTTGTCCTCCGGATCGAAATCCAGAAGCATGGACAAGGAATTGACCAGCAGTTCGTCATCCGCATCCTTCAGGGAGTCCCAATCGGTGGACAGATGGCGGGCCGAAAAGTACCTTTCGAGCAAGCGCAGAAATCGCGAGCGGTCAAACCCCCCATCATCCTCGGGACGACCGAGATCCCGCTCGAACCCATCCCAGGACACCGCGCAGCGACGATAGGGCGTAAAACCATCTAGCTCTGCCTTGATCCGGAACCTGGATATGCCGGTCAGGGTGATCAGATAGCGCCCGTCTTCGGTTTCCGAAAACTGCGTCACGCGCCCTGCGCACCCGATCATGTGCAACTTGCTTCCGTTGCTCTGGCACGGATTCGGCTGCACCATTCCGATCAACCGCTCGGAGGTCTTGAGAGCATCGTCCAGCATCTGGAGATAACGCGGCTCGAAAATGTGCAGCGGCAACCGGGCCCGCGGCAACAAGAGCGCGCCGGGCAATGGGAATACGGACACCGTGTCCGGCAGGTCGGCGGGGTGCATCATGTATCGGAGTGTAGCCCTGATCGGGCTTTAGGCAAATATCATCGAACTGAGCTTTCGTCGCCCGTTCAGAACCACCGGATCGTTGGGTTTGAGAGCGTCGAAAATGGTGAACAGCTGCGTTTTTGCGGCGCCGTCGTTCCATTCCCGATCCCGGCGGAACAGTTCCAGCAGTTGCTCCACAGCGGCCTCGACATTGCCGTTTGCGTGCAGCGCCTGTGCCAGATCGAACCGCGCCTGGTGGTTGTCTGGGTCGGCTTCAACCGCGGCCGTCAGATCCGCCACTGGACCGGCATCGGCTGCCTGACGGGCCAGCTGCAACTGGGCGTGGGCCGCCTCCAGTTCCGCCGAATGCGAGATTTCCGCCGGCGCACCATTCAGCACGGCTTCGGCCTGATCCAGGTCGCCCAGCGCGATGTGCGCGCGCACGAGGCCACCATAGGCGGCAGCGTGTTTCGGATCTTCGCCCAGGATGGCCGCAAATGTCTGTGCCGCATCCACTGCCGCCCCCTGGGCCAACATCTCTTCGGCGGCCTGAACCGCATCGTCCAACTGGCCACCCGGGCTTTGCCCGCCCGCGGCCTCGATCACCCGATCAACGAATGCCTTGATCTCGGACCCGGGCACCGCCCCCTGGAACCCATCGACCGGCTGCCCCTTGTGAAACGCATAGACGGTGGGAATCGACTGGATGCGCAACTGCGCGGCGATCATTTGCGATTCATCGACGTTGATCTTGACCATCTTCACCGCCCCTTTGGCGGCTTTCACGGCCTCTTCCAGCATCGGGCCGAGCGTCTTGCACGGGCCGCACCAGGGCGCCCAGAAATCGACGATGACCGGCGTTTCCTGCGATGCCTCGACCACATCGGCCATAAAGGTCGCCTCGGTCCCATCCTTGATCAGATCGGTGGCTGTGGGCGCGCCTGCGCCGTTCAGAATGTCCATGGCAACAACTCTCCGGTTCGAACCTCGCCCCTATATGCAACTGCCCGAGGCGGAAACCAAGAGCAGAGTTGCGCGCGCTGTTTTCTCACAAATCGAAAGTCGCAAAGACCGGCGCGTGATCGCTGGGCTTATCCCAACCGCGGGCGTCGCGCAGAATGCGGCTGGAATGGCCGGCATTCGAAACATCAGGCGTGGCCCACACATGATCCAGCCGCCGCCCCTTGTCCGCCGCGTCCCAGTCCCGTGCGCGGTAGGACCACCAACTGTAGAGCAGCCCTTGGGGAATGTCCTGACGCGTGATGTCGACCCAGCGTCCCGCTTCCTGCGTCTGGCCGAGATGCTCGACCTCGATGGGCGTGTGGGACACGATCTTGAGCAATTGCTTGTGCGACCAAACGTCGTCTTCGCGCGGGGCGATGTTCAGATCACCGACCAGGATCGCCTTTTCCGGCCTTTCGGACCGGAACCAGTCGCGCATTTCGGTCAGATAGTCGAGTTTCTGGCCGAATTTCTCGTTCACCGTTCGATCGGGAACGTCCCCTCCGGCCGGAACGTAGAAATTGTGGATCGTCACCCCGTTTTCCAGCCGTCCAGCGACATGACGCGCGTGACCCAGCCCGGCGAAATCCTTGTCGCCCAGATCTTCGATCGGCAGGCGCGACAGGATGGCGACGCCGTTGTATCCCTTTTGCCCCCGCGCGATCAGGTGCGTGTAGCCCAGTTCCGAAAAGCTCTCCGTCGGAATCTTCTCGACCGGAGACTTGCACTCCTGCAGGCACAGGACATCCGGTGCTTCTTCCTGAAGCAATTTCAAGACGATGGATTCGCGCAGACGGATCGAGTTGATGTTCCATGTGGCAAGGGTAAAGGGCATGGGCCGGGACGCTCCTCGTTGTCGGTCGCGGCAAACTAGCGTGCCGCCTGCCGCTGCGCTACCGCAATCGGCGGTCCATTGCAGGGTATCTGACCGATCTTTTTTAGCTTGTCCCGGCCTCGGGGACTGTATGGCAAAAAAAGGCCCCGGCGTTAAGCCGGGGTCAGTCCAACAGGGAGGTGCATGTCATGACCCGGACATGCGCGGGTTGCTTGAAATCTAAAGTTGCGCCCAAGGTATCACTTTGATCCAGGTCAATCCATGCCCAGTCAAGACACAAGCCGATATCCACCCGACTCTGTGACCAAAAGGCGCGCATTGGAGGGGTCGGGTTCGATTTTCTGGCGCAGGCGATAGATGTGGGTCTCCAGCGTGTGGGTGGTGACGCCCGCGTTGTAGCCCCACACTTCGTGCAGCAGCACGTCGCGCGGCACCACGCCCTCGGTCGAGCGATACAGGAACTTGAGAATGTTGGTTTCCTTCTCGGTGAGGCGAATCTTGCGGTCGTCCTCGGTGATCAGCATCTTCATCGCCGGCTTGAACGTGTAGGGGCCAAGGACAAAGATCGCGTCTTCGGATTGCTCGTGCTGGCGCAGTTGCGCGCGGATGCGTGCCAGCAACACCGGAAACTTGAAAGGCTTGGTCACATAGTCGTTGGCGCCGGCATCCAGACCCAGGATCGTGTCAGCGTCGCTGTCATGGCCGGTCAGCATGATGATCGGGCTCTTGACCCCCTGCTTGCGCATCAGGCGGCAGAGTTCGCGCCCATCGGTATCCGGCAGCCCCACATCGAGGATGACAAGGTCATAAATCGCCTCCTTGGCCCGCTCCAGCGCACCCTGCCCGTCGGCAGCTTCGAATACATCGAAATCCTCGGTCATGACGAGTTGTTCGCTGAGCGCCTCGCGCAGATCCTCGTCGTCATCCACAAGCAGGATTTTCTTGAGCTGAGCCATATCCCAGTCCTCCTTGGCTTTTTGATCACTTGAGCGCGCCGCAGTCTGTTCGCAAGATTTGCTGCAAATCTCTCACGCCCTCGTGTCCGTCGCTCGGTAAATGTTTCACTTTTGAGTCCGGAGGGAATAGGTAAAGCGCAGGATATTTCAGGTGAAAGCGCATGAGTCTCTTTCCGGACATAACCGAATTGCTGGCCCGCGCGCGGGCCGATCTGCGTATGGGATTGCCGGTCGTGTTGACCGACGATGCAGGGCATGGCGCATTGGCGCTGGCGGCGGAAACGCTCGGCGTCCAAAGGCTGGCCGACCTGCGGGCGCTCGGCGGCGTGCCGGTCGTGGCCATCACGGATCGGCGGGCCGAAACGCTCAAGGCGCGGGCCTATGACGGCGATCTGGCCCGGGTGGTCATCCCGGCGGATGCCGAAATGTCCTGGGTGCAGGCCGTGGCCGACCCGTCGGACGACCTGAATACCCCCATGAAAGGCCCACTAATCAGCGAGCGGCAAGGAAATGCCAGCCTGCACCGCATGGCGATTGCCCTGGCCAAGTCCGCCCGCCTGCTTCCCGCAGCGGTGGTCTTGCCGATCGAGGATGGCGCAACATTTGCCCGGTCGCACGGTCTGACCCGCATCGATCACGCCCAGGCTGCGCCGCACATCGCGGATCGCAGCCCACTGCGCGAGGTCGTCGCGGCCCGGCTTCCGATGGAGGTGTCCGAGGCCGGGCGTCTGCACGTTTTCCGCCCCGATGACGGCGGCGAAGAGCATTACGCAGTTGAGATCGGGCGACCCGACCGCGAGAAGCCGGTTCTGGCCCGCCTGCACTCGGCGTGTTTCACCGGCGATCTGATGGGCAGCCTGAAATGCGACTGCGGCCCGCAATTGCGCGGCGCCCTTGCGCAGATGGGTGCCGAAGGCGCGGGTGTCCTGCTGTATCTCAATCAGGAAGGGCGCGGAATCGGGCTGGCCAACAAGATGCGCGCCTACTTCCTTCAGGATCAGGGGTTTGATACCGTCGAAGCCAATCACCGGCTCGGCTTCGAGGATGACGAGCGGGACTTTCGCCTTGGCTCGGACATCCTGCGGTCGCTGGGCTTCAAATCGGTCCGGCTGCTCACCAACAACCCGGCCAAGATCGCCATGATGGAGCGGACGGGTATAGCCGTGACCGAGCGTGTGCCCCTCAAGGTCGGTGAGACCGCGCACAATCGTGGGTACCTTGCGACCAAGGCCACAAAGTCCGGCCATCTGCTGTGACGCCCTTCGATCTGGTCTTGTGTCCGAAAGGCGCCCGGTTTCGCGGCTATGTCTTCCCCTGTGCCATCGGTCGGGGCGGCGTGAGCCGCGACAAGCGCGAGGGTGACGGGGCGACGCCCGCCGGCACGCACCGGATCACCGCCATGCTGTACCGCGCGGATCGCATGACGCGCCCTGCGCGCTGGGCGCGACCCATAGGGCCGCGCGATCTCTGGTCGGACGATGTGCGTGATCCGCTTTACAATCAATTGGTTCAAGCCCCGCACCCGTACGGCCACGAACAGCTTCGTCGCCCCGACCCGCTGTATGATCTGGTGCTGATCACCGATTGGAACTGGCCAAGCGCGGTACCGGGCCGCGGGTCGGCCGTCTTCGTGCACCAATGGCGGCGGCCGCGGTTTCCGACCGAGGGCTGCGTCGCGTTCCGCCGCGATCACCTGCGCTGGATCGCGGAACGGATCGGCCCCGGCACCCGCCTGATCATCCCACCGGTCTGACCCGCTCGCCAAAGATGGCCGACCCGACGCGCACATGGGTTGCCCCAAGCGCAATCGCGGATTCGAAATCGCCGCTCATGCCCATCGACAATCCGTTCAACCCGTTCCGTGCGGCGATCTTTGCCAGCAAAGCAAAATGCAGCGACGGCTCCTCATCGACAGGCGGAATGCACATCAGCCCGTGAACCGGCAGGTCCATGGCCAGGCACTCGGCAATGAACGCATCCGCTTCGGCCGGCATCACGCCCGCCTTTTGCGGTTCTTCGCCGGTGTTGATCTGGATGAACAGATCCGGGCATTTGCCAAGCTCTTGCGCCAGGCGCGCGATGGTCTTGGCCAGTTTGGGCCGGTCGAGCGAATGGATCGCATGGCACAATTCCATAGCTTGCCGCGCCTTGTTGGTCTGCAATGGGCCGATCAGGTGCAGATCGATCCCGTCATATCGCTCGAAAAAGCCCGGCCACTTGCCCGCAGCCTCCTGAACGCGGTTTTCGCCAAAGCAGCGATGGCCGAGCTTCAGAACCTCCTCGACGCGGTCATCGGGTTGAAGCTTGGAAACGGCGATCAGCTTGACCGAACCGCTCGGGCGGCCAGCCTCCGCTTCGGCTTTGGAAATTCGGGCGGTGATGTCTTGCAGCGACATGGAATTCCTCGATCTGCGCTTTGCGGGCAGAAAAACACCATGTTGGCGCAAATGAAAAGGGCAGGTCCGAAGACCTGCCCACATTCGATACCGTCAAGCGGTGTACAGCTTAGAAGCTGAAGTACACACCAGCCTGGAAGGTGTCGTTGTCGTTCGACGCACGGCGCCAGCCGGTTTCGAACGAAACGCCGCCGCCCAAGTCGTACGAGTAGTGCAGACCGTAGGTGGTGCCTTCGTTTTCGTTCGAGCCCGCAACACCGTCACGGTTGTCGCCACGGCCGGCTGCAACGTCGGCTGCCGAAACTGCGTCTTCGTCGGTGACGAAGGCCAGCAGGTTCGAAGCGGCGCCGATGTCGACGTTACCGTAGATGCCCCACTTGCCGATGCCGTCGTTGTCGGCATATGCAACGCGTGCACCCCAGTTGCCGCCGTCATAAGCGACTGCAACAACGCCTTTGTCTTCCCACAGGAAGTCGCTGTCCTGATAGGCACCAGCGAAGGTCCAGTCGTTCCAGTTGTAGCTCAGCATGATGGCTGCGCGGGCCGGTGCGCCCGGTGCTGCGTTTGCAGTTGCGCCATTGTTGCTGTCGTTACGCTTGGAGTACGAGATGTGACCCACGAAGCCGCCAGCGGTGTAGAGTGCTTCAACACCGTTCGAGCCGGTGCCTGCCGACGAATATGCGTCCCAGTTGAAGAACTCGTCGTTGACGTTTGCAACGACCGAGTAGAAGCCGGCGCCGTCGATACCAACACCTGCGGTGCGGGTTTCGAGGTACAGGCCGGGCATGTTTTCAACCGCGCCGATGATGTTGCCGACGTTCACACGCAGGCCTTCATAGAACACGCCGAAACGCGCACCGTTGAACATTGCGCCGCCCGGCGCGTTGTCACGGCTTTCTGCCTGGGCACGGAAACGAGCGTCAAAGCCGACACCGCCGTCGGTCTCGGCCGACATGTCCACCTGCAGACGCAGACGGCTGGTGATGGTGGTCGACGAAACACCGTTCGAGTTGGTGCCGTTGGCGTCATTGTAGTCCAAGCCGAAACGGCCATAGCCGCTCAGGCGAACGTCTGCTGCTGCGACGCTTGCGGTAGCGATCAGCGCAGTCGTTGCGAAGAGAACTTTTTTCATCTTGTTTCCCTCGGTTTTCAATCATACGCCCAAACCGGAGAATCCGGCGTGGGTATGGACAGGGGTTTCGCTCTTTCGCACCCGTTTTGGCAAGGGCCGGACGCCACGAGCCGCCAAAGTCGTTTTGGATGGTGCAGCTTTGCCACACTGACATTCACCCGGTTGAATACCCGCCGCGCCTTCGCAATTCCGGCACCTTATACGGACTTGCCCATATCGGCGCGCTTTTGTAGGACTTCTGCACGCACTGCTTGGCCGGAGCCTCGGATGACGTTCGCAAAAACACTCAAGATCACCCTGCTTCTTGGCCTCGGCTTTGGCTTGGCCGCGTGTGGCACGCGCGGCGGTGGAATCAGCATCGCGGACGCCCCGCCGAATGACGGCGGCGTCATCGCGAACAACCGAGAAAGTGCGCCGCAAGCCTATGAAAGATCGTCAATTTGGGACGTTTTCGGACCTGACCGATCCGAGCAGGCCGGCAATGTGAACAAATACCTCTGGGCCGCCTCGCTGGATGTTCTGAGCTTTCTGCCCGTCCAGTCCGTGGACCCGTTTACCGGCGTGATCGTCACCGGCTACGGCCGTCCGCCGGGCGGCGGACGCTCGTATCGCGCGACGGTGCACATCAAGGATCCGGCGCTTGACGCGCGTTCCTTGTCCGTGGCTCTGCAGACCAATGGCGGCGGATCGGTGAGCCCGGCCACCGCGCGCGCCGTCGAAGATGCAATTCTGTCACGCGCCCGTCAGCTAAGAATTGCCGACGACAAACTCTAGAAACCCGCGCCAATTCGCTCTATCACCACGCCGGGTTTCCGCCCGGCGTTTTCATTCATGAAGGACCGCACGATGTCGCGCTACTCTGCCAACGAAATCGAAGCAAAATGGCAAGAAGCCTGGAGCAACGCCGGGATCTTCACCGCCACCCGAACGGCGGACAAACCGAAATACTACGTGCTCGAGATGTTCCCCTACCCTTCGGGCCGCATCCACATGGGGCATGTGCGCAACTACACGATGGGCGACGTGATCGCGCGCCACAGGCTGGCAACCGGCCACAACGTGTTGCACCCGATGGGTTGGGACGCCTTCGGAATGCCTGCGGAAAACGCCGCGATGGCCATCGGTGGACACCCGAAAGAGTGGACCTACAAGAACATCGACGACATGCGCGGGCAGATGAAGCCTTTGGGGCTTTCCATCGACTGGTCCCGCGAATTCGCCACCTGCGATCCCGAATACTACGGACAGCAGCAGGCGCTTTTCCTCGACATGCTCGATGCCGGTCTGGTCTATCGCAAGAATGCCGTGGTCAATTGGGATCCGGTGGACATGACGGTTCTGGCCAACGAACAGGTGATCGACGGCAAGGGCTGGAGGTCAGGGGCCGAAGTCGAGCGGCGCGAACTGACGCAATGGTTCTTCAAGATCAGCGACTTCTCGGAAGAACTCCTCGACGCGCTCGACACGCTGGACAACTGGCCTGCCAAGGTTCGACTGATGCAGGAGAACTGGATCGGCAAATCGCGTGGGCTGGAGTTTTCCTTCGCGCGCACGGATGGCGGCGATCCGATCGCCGTCTATACCACGCGGCCGGACACGCTGATGGGGGCGTCCTTTGTCGGCATTTCGCCGGACCACCCCATTGCCAGACAACTTGAGGCAGAGCGTTCGGAAGTCGCTGAATTCGTTGCGGAATGCCGCAAGGGCGGGACGACGGAAGAGGCCATCGAGACCGCCGAGAAACTGGGCTTTGACACTGGGATCAGGGTCAAGCACCCGCTCGACCCCAATTTGGAACTGCCGGTCTGGATCGCCAATTTCATCCTGATGGATTACGGCACCGGCGCGATCTTTGCCTGCCCCGCGCATGACCAGCGCGATCTGGATTTCTGCCGCAAGTACGACCTGCCGGTGATCGACACCTTCTTTGCATTGGATGACGACACGCCGGTGGAAAACACCGCCTTCGTACCGCCCAAGGAACAAATGGTGCGCTGGGTCAACCACTTCGCCGGGCTGACCGAGGCCACCGGCCAGGAAGCCATCGACGCCACGATCGACTTTGCCGAGAAGGCCGGCTGGGGCAAGGGCGTCACCAAGTACCGTCTGCGCGACTGGGGCCTGTCGCGCCAGCGCTACTGGGGCTGTCCGATCCCGGTCGTGCATTGCGATGATTGCGGCGTGGTGCCTGAAAAGAAAGAAAACCTGCCGATCCGCCTGCCCGACGATGTCACCTTCGACAAACCGGGCAACCCGCTGGACCGTCACCCGACGTGGCGCGACTGTGCCTGCCCGTCCTGCGGCAAACCGGCCAAGCGCGAAACCGACACGATGGACACCTTCGTCGATTCGTCGTGGTATTTCGCGCGCTTCACCGCGCCGCACGCCAAAACGCCCACCGATCTGGCCGAGGCCGAGTACTGGATGAACGTCGATCAGTATATCGGCGGCATCGAACACGCGATTCTGCACCTGCTTTACTCGCGGTTCTTCGCGCGCGCGATGCACATCACCGGGCATTTGCCCCAAAAGGCCATCGAACCGTTCGATGCCCTGTTCACCCAGGGCATGGTGACGCACGAGATCTATCAGACCCGCGACGAAAAGGGCCGACCGGTCTATCACCTCCCCGAGGATGTCGAGGACGGTAAGCTGAAGGCCACTGGCGAACCTGTCGAAGTCATCCCCTCGGCCAAGATGTCGAAATCCAAGAAGAACGTGGTCGATCCGGTGCCGATCATCTCGGCCTTCGGCGCGGATACCGCGCGTTGGTTCGTACTGTCCGACTCACCGCCCGAGCGCGACGTGGAATGGACCGCCGCCGGGGCCGAAGCCGCACACAAGCACCTGAGCCGCGTCTATCGCATCGCCTCGGAGATCGCGGAGTCCGACGTTGCCCCGAATGACGAGGATTCGGTGTTGCTGCGCGAGATGCACAAAACAATCCACGATGTGACCGTCGGCATCGAATCCTTCGGGTTCAACGCGTCGATCGCCCGGTTGTACGCCTTTACGAACACCCTTTCGAAATCCGGGGCCGGGACACGGGCCAAGACTAAGGCGGCCAGGACGCTTGCACAGCTCATGTCGCCGATGACCCCGCATTTGAGCGAGGAGATCTGGCACATGCTGGGCGGTGAGGGGTTGGTCGCGACAGCGCCCTGGCCGGTTGCCGACGAAGCCATGCTGGTCGATGACACGATCACGATGCCGATCCAGATCAACGGCAAGCGCCGCGCCGAGATCAGCGTTGCCAAGGATCTGGAAAAGGCCGAGGTTGAAAGAATCGCGCTCAGCACCGAAGCTGTGAAGCGGGCGCTGAATGGCGCCGCACCAAAGAAGGTGATCGTCGTACCGGGCCGGATCGTGAATGTCGTTGTTTGACCGAAGATCCCTGCTGATGGTCCCGCTGGCACTTGCGGCCTGCGGGTTCCAACCGGTCTATGCGCCGGGCGGCAGCGGCTCGGAACTCTATGGGCGGACCGTGGTTTCCGCGCCCAGCGACGTGAACTCCTTTCTGCTGGTTGAGAATCTGGAACAAAGGCTCGGTCGCAGCGCGGCGTCCGGCGGCGCATATGCGCTGAACGTCAATGTCTCGACCGCCGTTCAAGGCGAGGCGATCACCGCAACCAACGAAACCACCCGGTACAGCATCGTCGGCCGCGTGAACTATTCCCTGAGCGGCACCGAGTCCGGCGCGGTGCTGGCCTCGGGGACGGTGAACAATTTCGTGAGCTATTCCGCGTCAGGTTCAACCGTGGACACGCTGGCTTCGGAACGGGATGCGCGCCGGCGGTTGATGGACATGCTGGCCGATCAGGTGACCAACCAGCTCTATGCGACGCTGGGCGCGCCGGCATGAAGCTGAACGCGCGCGAGGCCGAGGGCTATTTCGCCAAGCCGGATGTGAACAAGACCGGGGTGCTGATCTACGGCGCGGACGCCATGCGGGTTGCCCTGAAGCGGCAGCAGGTGATCGCGGCCCTTCTGGGACCGAACGCCGAAGAGGAAATGCGCCTGACACGGATCCCCGGCACCGAATTGCGAAGTGATCCGGCCGTGCTTCTGGATGCGGTCAAGGCGGTGGGGTTTTTTCCGGGGCAACGCGCTGTGCTTGTCGATGACGCATCCGACGCGGTGGCGCAGCCGGTCCTGACCGCGCTCGGGGAATGGTCGCCGGGTGACGCGCAGATTGTCGTCACGGGCGGGCAATTGAAAGCCAGTTCCAAGATACGCAAGGCATTCGAATCCCATCCCAACGCCTATGCGGTGGGCATCTATGACGATCCGCCGACCCGGTCCGAGATCGAAGGCACGCTGAGGCGCGCCGGCCTGACCGATCTGCCGCAGGAATCCATGTCGGCGCTGGTGGGTCTGGCCGCGAATCTGGGGCCCGGAGACTTTGCGCAGACGGTGGAAAAGCTGGCGCTGTACAAATATGGAGACAACAGCGCGTTGACCTTGGATGACATCGCCGCCTGCGCGCCAAGTTCGACCGAGGCCGCGTTGGATGACGTTTTGAATGTTGTTGCCGAGGGAAACGCAGCTGAAATCGGCCCGCTGATGCGTCGTCTGCAGGCGCAGGGAACGAATGCCGTGAGCCTTTGCATCGGTGCAACGCGCCATTTCAGGGCGCTCTATACCTGCGCCTCGGACCCCAAAGGCGCCGCGCAGGGGATCGGCCGACTGCGCCCACCGGTATTCGGCAAACGCCGCGACCGGCTGATCCGTCAGGCGCAAGGATGGGGTGCACAGAAACTTGAAACCGCGCTGACGATTCTGACGGACACCGATCTCGCGCTGCGCTCGGCCGGTCAGACCGCTCCGGCCATGGCGCTGGTGGAACGGGCGATGATCCGCCTGGCCATGCTTGCGCGATCACGCTGACGGGCGCTGACGGGGCGTTGCGCTTGACGGCAATGCGCCGTCAGCCATGGTGTAGGGCAGAGGCAATTCTCGGGGGCTGCTGAATGTACAAGGTTTACGGACGCGTCAAAAGCCGGGCATCGCGCGTGCTTTGGCTGCTGGAAGAGTTGGGGCAGCCCTACGACTTTGTTGATGTCGGGCCGCACGACCCCCAGGTTCTTGCACTGAATGTATCGGGCAAGATCCCGGTTCTGGAGGACGGCGACGCGGTGATTTCTGACAGCAGCGCGATCATGACCTATCTGGCCGACAAGCACGGCGCCTTCACCTATCCGGCAGGAACGACGGATCGGGCCCAGCAGGATGCGTCGTTCTTCGCACTTCTCGATGAGTTTGACGCGGTGCTCTGGACCGCGGCCAAGCACATGTTCGTGCTGCCCGAAGACAGGCGCGTGCCCGAGATCGTGGAATCGGCGAAATGGGAGTTCGACCGCAATCTTCGGCGTCTGGGCGACCGGTTCGAGGGGCCGTTTCTGCAAGGCGGGACAATGACGATTGCCGACATTCTTTGCGTTCACTGCATGAACTGGGCGCGCGGTGCCGATTTTCCCATGAACTCGGATGTCCTGCGCGCCTACGCGCGCGAAATGCGCCAACGGCCCGCGTTTCAGCGCATGGGCGCTTTGGCGACGGCGGATTGACGGCCACGGCATTGATGCAACCAATCTGCGGCCGACCGTCCGGCCCAGCGCCCGGTCGCCAGACATCCGGTCAACAGATACCCTCCGGTCGGCGCTTCCCAGTCCAGCATCTCTCCGGCGCAGAAGACACCCGGCAGTGCCTTCAGCATAAGGGAGTCGTCCAATTCGGACCTTGCAACCCCACCGGCAGTCGAAATCGCCTCGTCCATCGGGCGAAGACCCGCATGGGCAATCGGCAGCGCCTTGATCCGGCGCGCAAGATCCGCACCGTCCGGCAAGGGACGGCCGAACTCCATCAGAAGGGCCATGCGAACCGGCCCCAGTTTCAGTGTCTTGCGTAGGTGATTCGACAGACTGGCCTTGCCGCGCGGCCTTGCCAGGCGGCTTGCGATTTCGTCCATTGTCAGATCCGGCAACAGATCGACATGCAAGGGCGATCCCTGCCGGACGGGCTTGCAGATGGCATAGATGCCGCCGCCTTCAAGCCCGCGTTCCGAGATGACCGCTTCGCCCCGTGTCGTCGTGTTCCCGGCCGACAGCGCCACGCCCTTGAGCGGCGCGCCGAAATGCGGCCGCATGTGTGGCGACCAGACCACCGAAAGTCCGGCATTCGCCGGGGCAAATTCCGAAACGGCAATGCCGCGCCCGGCCAGTATCTGCGCCCATGCCCCATCCGATCCCAACCGCGACCAGCTTGCGCCGCCCAGCGCCAGGACAGTCGCATCGACGGCCCAGGTCTCGCGCCCTCCGGGCGTATCAAAGGACAGATCGGCACCATCCCACCCATTCCAGCGATGGTGGGTCCGGATCTGGACACCCAATGCTTCAAGACGGTGCAGCCAGGCGCGAAGCAGTGGCGACGCCTTCATGACGACCGGAAAAACCCGGCCCGTGGAGCCGGTGAACAGCTTCTGGTCCAGGCCC
The DNA here is from genome assembly GCF_059613135.1 of Ruegeria sp. BHSB196. Taxonomy (NCBI): domain Bacteria; kingdom Pseudomonadati; phylum Pseudomonadota; class Alphaproteobacteria; order Rhodobacterales; family Roseobacteraceae; genus Ruegeria; species Ruegeria sp. BHSB196. Next base: position 118,753 of record NZ_JBXWRY010000004.1, on the reverse strand, counting down.
TGCGCCCAGCTCATCACGGCCTGCGCGTCAAAATCCGCGATCATCGGGCGCAGCCAGTCCGCGGCTTCGTCATAGGAGTGCATGAACCGCTCGAAAGGTTCGTTTCTGGTCAGGTTCAGACCCGACTTGCCGGCCATCAGAAACTTGCGCGCGACTGTGGGCTTGGCCTCGGCTACGACCACCGCATGGCCGGCCCTCGCCAGTTCCTCGGCCGCCATCAAGCCCGCCGGACCTGCACCGATCACTGCTGCGCGTGCCATCCCTCATCCCTTGCAACCGCCGCCCGGAACGGCGAAGTCTTCTGGCCAGGCATCCAACGGAACTGGCCATGACCGATCCCATCTGCCCACTGTGTGACCGCCCGATCCCCGAAGGGAACGGCAGCCTGCACCATCTGGTCCCAAAACTCAAAGGAGGCAAGGGCGGGCCGACGGTTCTGTTGCACCAGATCTGCCACAAGGAAATCCACGCAACCCTGACCGAGGCCGAGCTGGCCCGCGATTTCAGCTCGATCGAGGCGTTGCGCAATCATCCGCGTCTGGAGAAGTTTCGGCGATGGGTGCTGAAACGGCCGCCCGGGTTTCGCTCCAAGGTGCCCGGAAAACGCCGCCCGCGCTAGGCTGGTAACAGGGGGGTTCCGAATGCGTCCTGCGTGGCCGCAGGCAACCCCTCGATCTCGAGCCCCAGATAGTCGGGAACGGGCGCGAAGGACGCCTTTGCAATGTGCTGGAACTCGAGTGTGGTATAGGGCCTTTTCCACAGCCATTCCCGATTCTCCACCGACCACGGGTCGGGGTTCGGCGGATATTCGTCAGTGAAAGCATAGAAGTGCAGGTCAAAGCCGCGCGGGGCGACTTCCTGAAGCGACAAGAGCCGCATTCCCAGAGACTTGCAGACCCGTTCCTCGGCCAGAATGTCACCCGTGCGCAGAGTGATCTGGCCGATGCAGGCATTGGCAAACGGGTTGGAGGGGGCGGGCTTGGTTTCCGGCCGATTGCCCTCAAAATCGTGCTGCAGCAGTTCGATCACGAAGCCTTCGGGATCGTTCAGGTGGCACATGTAGCCGATGTCCAGAAACTGGTGCGGCGGGCTGACGGCCACACCCAGAGCTTCGAGGTGCAGGGCGGCACGATCCACGTCCGGCACTGTGATGCCGATCTTCCAGTATCGCTGGCCGCGGTCGTGCGCGTAACCGCCGCCGCCAGGTTTAAAGACCAGATCCGCATCGCGACCGCCTTCAAAACCCACCCGCCAGGCATTGTCTTCGCGGCGGGCGGTCATGCCGAACGCCTCCGCATAGAACCGCGCAAGCGCTGACGGATCCGCGGCTCGCAGACGAAGGCCCGATAGCCTCATCTGCACAAACCGGCGATACCCGCCGCGATTTCCGGTTTTGCGGCCACGCAATCCGCGGTCAGTGCGCGCGCCGTTTCCATCAATATCTCCGGCGCCACGATCCGGTCGACCAACCCGAACTGATAGGCTTCCTCGGCGGTGATCTTCTGGCCGGCCATCAGAATCAGCTTGGTGCGCGCGGGTCCGATCAGGGCCGCCATGCGTTCGGGATCCGAGGGCTGGGGCAGAAAGCCGAGCTTCATCACCGGGTAGAAGAACCTGGCCTCGGGCACGGCGATCCGCAGGTCGCAGGCCAGCACCATGCCGTTCGCCCCACCGGCCAGCGTACCGTTCAGCGCCGCCACGGTCAGGCAGGGCAGGGCAGCGATGGCGCCGGACAACCTTTCCCAGACATCTGACGTCGCGAGTCCGGACCGCGCCTCGTCCAGATCGGCCCCGGCGCTGAACACCTTGCCCTTGCCCGTCAGGATCAGGGCCTTGGCGTCCACCGCCGCCTCGGCGATGTCGGCAAGCTGGGTCAGCATCGCCTCGGTCAAGGAATTGGCCTTGTTGGGTCGGTTGAGCGTGACGACCCAAAGGCCGTCCTCCTTGGTCAGATCGATCATGTCAGCCCGACCCGCTTGCGAATGTCCTCGCCGCGCAGAGAGATTTCCGTTCCGACAAATTCGTCGGCATCTTCCGAGCACATCCATAACAGCGCGCGCGCGGGCCAGTCGGCCGGAATGTGAACCTCCCAATCCAGTTGACTGACCGGATTGATGCCGCTGGCCTTGATCTCCTTCTGCATCTGCGTCGCGACGGTTCCGGGCGACAGGCCCATGGCCCTGATCCCGTGGTGTCGCTCCTCCAGATGCAGGCATTTGGTCAGCATCGCCGCCCCTGCCTTGGAAGCGCAATAATGGCTCCACGCCTCGACGGCGTTGTGCGCCGCGCCGGAAGAAACCGTCAGGACCGTGCCGCCGCCCGCGGCCCGCATGACCGGCAACGCCGCCCGCATCCCATAAAAGACACCCTTGAGGTTGATGTCGATGGCGCGGCCCCAGGCGGCGGGATCGGCGCGCGACAGGTGGAAGATCGGTTCGATCACACCTGCATTGCCGATCAGAACGTCCAGCCCGCCGAAGCGTGCCACGCAATCGGCGACGGCCTGTTCCACCTGTGCAAAGTCGCCGACATCGCAAGCCAGGGCCAAGGCGTTGTCGCCGAGCGCGGCGGCAAGCGCCTCGATCTTGTCGCGGCTGCGCGCCACCAACGCCACGTTGGCGCCCGCTGCGGCAAAAACGCGCCCGGCTTCGGCCCCGATTCCGCGGCTCGCGCCGGTGATCAATACGGTTTTGCCCTGCATATCCATGGAGATGTCCCTTGCTGTCTCGACTTGCTCCAAGTCGTAGCCCGCAAAGGGGGAACGGGTCCAGCCCTTGCCCCCTTGACGCCCGCCCCTACAACCCCGACGATGCCCGCGAAAATTGAAAAGAAGGGTTCCCTTATGTCTGTTCTTCTCCGCCGCAGCTGCGGCGCCGTGATTGCCTATGCCGTCGCAGCCCAGGGCGCGTTCGCCGAGTTGACCGCCGAAACCGTCTGGGCCGACTGGCAATCCTATCTGGGCGGCATGGGCTATGTGGTGAGCGGCGACCAAAGCAGTTCGGGCGCCGTGACGACCATCACGAACATGGCCATGACGATGCAGCTGCCGGAAGAAGACGGACAGTTCTCGATGACCATCCCGACCCTGACGCTGACCGAAAACGACGACGGCACAGTCACGATCGGCTTTCCGCCGTCCTTTCCGCTGATCGTGGACGGAAAGGCCGATGGCGAGGAGTTTCGCGTCGAACTGACCTATTCCCATGACGACATGAACATGGTCGTTTCCGGCTCGCCCGAGGACATGACCTATGACTACTCGGCGGCCAGGGCGGGTGTCGCGCTGACGTCGATCGAGGCGGATGGCGAAACCATGCCACCCGAGGCGCTGTCGGCGCGGATGGAAATGACCAATGTTTCCGGCAGTTCGCGGATGCAGATCGGAGAGATGCGCGATCTGGACCAGAACATGACGGCCGAAACCCTCAGCTATGACATTGCGTTCGACGACCCGGATGCCGACGACAAGGGAAAGATCAAGGGCGCGCTTAACACGCTCAGCTTTGTCGGGACCGGAACGATTCCGACCGACTTCAACGCAGCGGACTACCAGAGCATGATCGAGGCCGGGTTCGACTTCGATGGCACCTTTGCCTTCGAATCGGGTTCCAGTGAGATTTCGGGGGCGGGCGAAGGCGAGGAGTTCGCGATGACCAGCCGCTCCGAGGGCGGCGAGTTCGCTGTCGCGATGAGCGCCGAGCAAATCAGCTACGACATCGCTCAGCGTGGTGTGGAACTGGCCGTGACCGCGCAGGACTTGCCCTTCCCCGTCGAACTGGCGATGGCGCAGGCCGGGATCAAATTCGACATCCCGGTGCAGGCTTCCGAAGAAGATCAGCCGTTTTCCTTTGCCATGAGCATGACCGACTTCACGATGTCCGACATCATCTGGGGCATGTTCGACCCGGCAGGCGCCCTGCCGCGCGACCCGGCGACCATTGCGCTGGACGCCAGCGGCACTGCCAAGGTCGCGGTGAACTTTCTTGACCCGGCGGTTGCGGAAACCCTGGAAGCGACCGATGCGGCACCGGGCGAACTGCGTACGTTGAAGATCAACGAGCTGATCATTTCCATGGTCGGCGCCAAGCTGACGGGTACAGGCGACTTCAAGTTCGACAATTCGAACCTCGAAGCCTTTGACGGCATGCCCGCGCCGTCCGGAGAAGCCAACCTGCAACTGGTTGGCGCCAACGCCCTGATCGACAAGCTGATCGGTATGGGTCTTTTGTCCGAAGACGACGCCATGGGCGCGCGGATGATGATGGGCATGCTGGCGGTTCCGGGCGATGCGCCCGATACGCTGAACTCCAAGATCGAGATCAACGAACAGGGCCACATCTCGGCCAACGGCCAGCGAATCAAATAGGCTCAGCCGCCGCAGTTACCGGGGCCGCCGGTTCGGCGGCCCTATTTCCTTGAAGCCGTCTTGCCGATTCAAATTGCTTCGATACGAAGCCGGCAAGGTGCCCGGACGTTGAAATCCCGACAAACGGCGGTCAAATACGCTTCGGTTCCTTGCGGTTCGGGCCTTGCGACGCAAACGGCGCAAGGCTAGGTCCAGAACAGGAAACGGAGTGCGCATGACCGGAACACCAGAAGATATCAGCCATGCCCTGCTGGATGCCGCAAGAAAGGCCGGCGCCGAAGCGGCCGATGCCATCGTGATCGGCGGTTCGTCCATCTCGGTCGAAGTCCGCAACGTCGCACTGGAAAAAGCCGAGCGATCGGAAGGTTTGGATCTGGGCCTGCGCGTCTTTCTCGGAAAACGGCAGGCCATCGTATCCAGTTCCGACAGCCGTCCGGACACCCTCAAGGCGATGGCCGAGCGCGCCGTAGCCATGGCCGGTGAAGCGCCCGAAGACCCCTATGCCGGCCTCGCCGATCCTGCGCAGCTCGCCAAGTCCTGGGATCTGGAAGCGTTGCAGCTGTGCGACCCGGCACCGGAACCCGCGGCCGAAGCCCTGATGCAGGATGCGCTGGCTGCGGAAGCGGCGGCCAAGTCGGTTGGTGGCGTCACGCAGGTGTCCGACGCTTCGGCCGGTTACGGAATGCACAAGGTACACCTGAGCGCGACCAACGGGTTTTCAGGCGGATACACCAGAACCAGCCGCTCGATCTCCTGCGTTGCGATCTCGGGCGAGGGTACCGGCATGGAACGCGACTATGACGCCGACAGCCGCACCTTTCAGAGCGATCTGCGCGATGCCGATGAAATCGGCCGCCGCGCTGGCGAGCGGGCGGTGCAACTCAGCGGCGCGCGCCAGCCAAAGACTGGAACCTTTCCGGTTCTGTTCGACGAACGCATTTCCTCGTCGCTGATCGGGCATCTGCTGTCGGCCAGCAACGGCGCGGCCATCGCGCGCGGCGCGTCCTGGCTCAAGGACAGCCTGGGTGAGCAGGTTCTGCCCGAACGCTTGTCGCTGACCGAAGAACCACACCGCCCGCGCGTCTCCGGCTCCCGCCCGTTCGATGCCGAGGGACTGCCGACCCGAAACCGGGCCATCGTCGAAAACGGCGTGTTGACCGGCTGGACGCTGGACCTTGCCAGCGCCCGCAAGCTGGACATGGGTGCGACAGGGAACGCCGCGCGCGGCGTGTCCGGCCCGCCATCGCCCGCCAACTGGAACCTGAGCCTGACCCAGGGCGCGCACTCCCGCGACGAGCTGATGCAGGAGATGGGTACGGGGCTTTTGGTCACGTCGATGATCGGCTCGACCATCAATCCCAATACCGGCGACTATTCCCGCGGCGCATCCGGATTCTGGGTGGAAAACGGCGAAATCGCCTATCCCGTCAACGAATGCACCATCGCCGGAAACCTGCGCGACATGCTGCTGCGCATCGTCCCGGCCAACGACGCCCGCAGCTACTTGTCGCGCGTGGTCCCGTCACTCCTCATCGAAGGGATGACCATTGCCGGCAACTGACCTGTCCCTGCTGATCGACGCGGCAAAGGAAGCCGGGCGGATCGCGACCCGCTATTCCGGCCATACCGCGCAGCGCTGGGACAAGCCAGAGGGCGCCGGCCCGGTGACAGAGGCCGATATCGCAGTCAACGACATGCTGGAAAATCGGCTGCTGGCGGCCCGCCCGGGCTATGGGTGGTTGAGCGAGGAGTCAGAGGACAGCGCCGAGCGCATGGCGCGCGACCGGGTCTTCATCATCGACCCGATCGACGGAACACGCAGTTTTGCCGAAGGGTCCAGAACCTGGGCCCATTCCATTGCGGTCGCCGAACAGGGCGTGGTGACGGCGGCGGTGATCTATCTGCCGATGCGGGATCTGCTATATGCTGCGGCGGCGGGACGGGGCGCAACGCTGAACGGCCGGCCCATCGCGACGACGCGGGCAACCGACCTTGGGACGGCCCAGATCCTTGCCGCGAAACCGAACCTCGCAGGCCGCCACTGGCGTGACGGACATGCCCCGGATTTCCACCGCGTGTATCGGCCCTCGCTGGCCTATCGAATGGCGTTGGTCGGGCAAGGGCGGTTCGACGGAATGCTGACCCTGCGCCCGAGTTGGGAATGGGACATCGCCGCCGGAGACCTGATCCTGCGCGAGGCGCAGGGGAAATGCACCGACAGGTCCGGGCAACCGCTGCGGTTCAACAACGCCTATCCTCGGCTCAACGGGGTCGTGGCGGCCGGCACGTCGCTTCACGCATTGCTGTTTGCCAGACTTGAGCCCGAAAGCGGCTGGGCGCCGTCATGAAGCGTTCCCGTTCTCTCAGCCTTGCCGCCTATCGGGTTCTGTCCTGGCGCGGATCGAAGCGGAATGGCGATGCGGATTTGCCGCGGCCTGATGGCGAGCTGCTGTGGATCCATGCCGGTTCGCGCGACCGGCTTCACCCGTTGAAAGATCTTGCGCAGCGGTTGCAGCAGCAAAGACCCGACTTGTCGCTGCTCTTCACCGCCCCGACCGATGCCGATATCGCGGAATGGGTCGATGTCGTCCGGCCCGTAATTCCCCTGCCGGAAGACACGGGGCGTGAGGTGCGAAAGTTCCTGTCACATTGGCGGCCGGACATGGGGTTGTGGGCCGGCGGCGGCCTTTTGCCAAATCTCGTGTCCGACGCGGCGGAGCGGGGTGTCCCGCTGGTGCTGCTTGAAGCGGACACGAATGTCGTGGTTCCCCGCAGCCGCCGCTGGCTGCCGGAAATCCCACGCCACACACTCGACTGCTTTCAGGCAATTCTCGCCACGACCGAAGAAAAGGCACGGCAGATCCGCAGGCTGGGTGTGCCGTTTGCCAAGGTCTCCATCTCGGCACCGTTGCAGATAAGCCCGAACCCGCCATCCTGGCCCGAGGATGAGTTGATCGAAGCCAACCACGCCCTTGCCAGCCGTCCGGTCTGGCTGGCGGCGTGGGTTCAAGACCGCGAGTACATTTCGGTTCTGTCCGCGCACCGGGATGCCTTGCGGCTGCTGCACCGGCTGGTGCTCGTTCTGCACGTGTCCGACCCGGACCAGATCGCGCCGCTGCGCCAACGTCTCGAAGCGATGGACCTGCGATGCGCCGACTGGGATGCGGGCGACGCGATCGAGGATACGACCCAGGTCATTCTGTGCGCCTATCCCGAGGATCTGGGGTTGTGGTACCGGATATCGCCGCTAACCTTCATGGGCAGTTCCCTTGAATCCGGCGCCAGCGGCCAGAACCCGCTGGACGCCGTGGCGCTGGGATCGGGCATCATTCATGGGCCCCATGTCGGGAAACACACCGATGCCTATGCGCGTCTGGCCAACGCTCACGCATCCCGGGTCGTTCGTTCGGCCGAGGAACTAGGGCAATGCGTCGTCGATCTGCTGGCGCCGGACAAGGCGGCCAACATGGCGCTGGCCGGATGGGAAGTTGTCAGCGACGGCGCACATCAGACCGACCAACTGATCGACTTGATCCAGGATCATCTCGACAGGCAGAGGCCTGATCATGCGGGCGCCTGACTTCTGGAACACGCCGCCCGGACGGCTCGACTGGCGCGCGCGAATGCTCAAACCAGTCGGGCGGCTCTATGCGCGCGCCACCGCTCGTCGATTGGCTTCGACCGACGGCATTCGGCTGGGCGTGCCGGTGATCTGCGTCGGCAACCTGAATGCCGGCGGCACCGGCAAGACTCCGACGGTCATCTGGATTGCCGGGCAGCTGCGGAATGTCTGGCACACGCCGCACGTCGTGACGCGCGGCCATGGCGGTTCGCTGGAAGGTCCGGTTCGGGTCGACCCGTCACGCCACAGCGCCGCCCAGGTCGGGGACGAACCATTGCTGTTGGCCGCCTTCGCCGAGGTCTGGGTAGCCAAGGACCGCGCCGCGGGCGCGCAGGCCGCCGCCGAGGCCGGCGCAACGGTCATCGTGTTGGACGACGGATTTCAGAACCCATCGGTCACAAAGGACTTTTCGCTGGTTGTCGTGGATGCGGAACAAGGTTTTGGCAACGGCCTGTGCCTGCCCGCCGGTCCGCTTCGGGAACCTGTCGATGTCGGGTTGCGCCGGGCGGATCTGGTCCTGTCCATTGGCAATCCCGAAGCGCAGCGCACATTTCTGGAGACCTGGGGCGAACGAGTGAACGTTGCCCACGCGACCGGAGAAGTCCAGCCGTTGCAAACCGGAATGGACTGGACCAGCACCCCGGTTCTCGCCTTTGCTGGGATCGGCCATCCGGAAAAGTTCTTTCGCACCCTGCGAGGCTTGGGCGCGGACTTGCGCCGGGCCGAGCCCCTGGACGATCACCAACCTCTGACGCCGGCGTTGATGAACCGGCTCGAGAACGAGGCAAAACTGCTGGGCGCCCAGCTGGTCACGACCGAAAAAGACGCAGTCCGCCTGCCGGCCGCATTTCGGAGCAAGGTCATCACCTTGCCGGTCCGGCTTGAGGTGCAACAGGCGGATATGGTCCGCGACCTGCTTCTTGCGAAAGCGCCCGCGCCCTGATCAGTCGTCCTCGCCCAATTTGGGCGCAGGCCGTGTCAGGGACAGTTCGGCATCCGAGAACACAAAGGGCGAGCGAACGCCCGGCACGCCGTCAAGGTCGATCTGCATGCCCCGCGCCACCACCTGCGGATCGTTCATCACCTCGTCAAGCGTGTTGATCGGCCCTGCGGGAATTCCCTGTTCCTCGCAAGCGGCCAGAAGGTCGGCCTTGGCGCGTTGCGCTGTCGCCCCGTTCAACCGTGCGATCATGACGCGCCGGTTCGCCAGCCGATCCTTGTTGCGCAGAAACTCCGGTGCCTCGGCCATGTCGTCAAGACCCAAGACGCGGCACAGACGTTGATACTGCCGGTCGTTGCCGGTGGCGATGATGATGTGGCCATCGGCACAGTCGAAGACCTGATAGGGCGCCAGGTTGACATGGGCATTGCCCATCCGTTCCGGAGCTTTTCCGGTGGTCAGATAGTTCAGTGCCTGATTTGCGGTCACGGCGACCGCGACATCCAGCAGCGCCATGTCCACCTGCTGACCGCGCCCCGTCCGCTCTCGTTGGTAAAGCGCCGCCAGCACGCCGGCGACCGCGTAGATCCCGGTGAAGACGTCGGTGATCGCGACGCCCGCCTTTTGCGGCTGCCCATCGGGTTCGCCCGTGATCGACATCAAGCCGGACATGCCCTGGATGATGAAGTCATAGCCTGCGCGATGTGCATACGGCCCGGTCTGGCCGAAACCGGTGATCGAACAGTAGATCAGGCGAGGATTGACCTTTTTCAGGCTGTCGTAGTCGAGCCCGTATTTCCTCAGTCCGCCGACCTTGAAATTCTCGATCAGAACGTCGGCATCCGCTACGAGGTCGCGCACGCGCGCTTGTCCTTCCGGGGTCGAAAAATCCAACGTGACCGAGGCTTTGCCGCGATTGGCCGAGTGAAAATAGGCAGCGGAAACGTCATCGCCGCGCGTGACGAATGGCGGCCCCCAGGCTCGGGTGTCGTCGCCAGCCGGGGATTCGATCTTGATGACCTCGGCCCCCAGATCGGCAAAGGTCTGACCCGCCCAAGGGCCGGCCAGAATGCGCGCCAGTTCGACGACTTTCAGACCGGCCAGCGGTGCCGTCATCAGTTCCCCAACTCGGCTTCGATCAGCGCCTTGAAGTCGTCATAGGACTGGTTCTCGACCTTCTTGCCGTTCACGACGAATGTCGGTGTCGAGTTGATCCCGTCGCGCTCGGCATTTTCCTGATACCAGGCCACAAGGGTCTGGGCCTTGGTGGAATCCTGCAGGCAGGCTTCCAGCTGTTCGTTCTCGATCCCCGCCAGGCGGCCGATCTTGCGCAGCTCATCGACGATCTCGGTCGGCCCGCCGGCGCGGGTCCATTCCGACTGCCCCTGAAAGATCAGGTCGGTGATACCGAAGAACTTGTCGGGTCCGGTGCAGCGCGCGATCATCGACGCCCACAAGCCGTAGCGGTCGAAATACACTTCGCGGTAGACGAATTTCACCTTGCCGGTGTCGATGAAGTCCTTCTTGAGCTGTTTGTACGGCCCTTCGTGGAAGGCGGCACAGTGCGGGCAGGTATAAGAGGCATATTCGATGACCTCCACCGGCGCGTTTTCATCGCCCTGAACCATCTCGACAATGGTTGACGTGTCGATATCGGCCTCCTGCGCGGTGGCTTCGCCGACCAGGGGGTTGGCGGGCGTGCTGGCCGGCGAGGTGGCCAGCCAATAGGCCCCTGCGGCGACGGCGACTGCCGCACAGATCACGGTTGCAATTCGGGTCATCTCCGGCCTTTCTCAGGTTTTGTGCTTGGATAGTACGTTGCGGCCCAGACGTTCAAGGGCGGCGCGAAGGTCATCGTCCTGAACGTCATGCGCGGCCTCATGCGCTGCGGTGGCCACTTCGGCGGGGATCTCCGCTTTCGCCGGTTTCGGCTTGTGCTCAAAGCTTGCCTGCCCTTCGGCGAACCCGGTCGGTGCAGTCTGGGTGATGCGAACCCGGCTGATCGCGTTGTAGCCGTAAACGGCGTTGACCCGTTCGCGCAACTGTTCTTTCTGCATTTCCAGCATCGGGGCCTGCGGGCCGGTCGTCAAAACCGTCAGCGTGGCGCCGAATCCGCCCTTGCCGTATCCGATGCTGACGGGTTGCGCGATGGCGGCGACATCCTGCCCTGCGATTTCTGCCCAATGGGTCAGAAGGCGCGACACCGCAAAACCCCGGCTTTCTGCCGCACGCCGAATCCGATCGTTGAGCAACGTGGCGGTGCGCTTGAACCCTCGGGTTGTGGAAGAACGTGGCGACATCTGGATTCCGACTCCTGCATCGCTATTGTAATGGGCGAGGACACGGGTGCCAGCGAAACCCGACAGAGCAAAGGATAAAACTTGCGTGACGGCCCGGACTTCGATGTGAGCGGCGCATTGCTGGAGTGGTACGACCGCCACGCTCGTGTCCTGCCCTGGCGCGTCAGTCCGGCCGATCGGAAATCGGGTGTCGATCCAAACCCCTACCACGTGTGGCTGTCCGAGGTCATGCTGCAGCAGACGACCGTGGCAGCGGTGCGCGACTATTTCCTGCGCTTTGTCACCCGATGGCCGACGATAGAAGCCTTGGCCGCCGCGCCGGATGATCAGGTGATGGGCGCATGGGCCGGCCTGGGTTATTACGCCCGCGCGCGCAACCTTCTGAAATGCGCGAGGGTCGTTGCCAAGGATCATGGCGGCGCCTTTCCGGCCGAATACGACGATCTGCGGAAGCTGCCGGGCATCGGCCCCTATACGGCGGCGGCCATCGCCGCAATCGCCTTCGAGCGTCCGGAAACCGTTCTGGACGGGAATGTGGAACGGGTCATGGCGCGGCTGTTTGACATCCATGATCCGCTGCCGGGCTGCAAACCGCTGTTGAAATCCCGCGCCGCGGAATTGACGCCCGACCACCGGCCCGGAGACTACGCACAGGCGGTGATGGATCTGGGGGCCACGATCTGCACCCCGAAATCGCCGGCATGCGGCGCCTGCCCCCTGCGCCCCGCCTGTCGCGCGCAGGCGGCCGGAACCGCTGCGGAACTCCCCAGGAAGAGCCCGAAGAAACCCAAGCCCATACGCCATGGCTATGTATACATCGCCCGAACGAGCAATGGCGGGTGGCTGTTGGAACGGCGCCCGGAAAAGGGACTGTTGGGCGGAATGCTCGGCTGGCCCGGATCGGACTGGTCGGATGCACCGGACGAAACGCCGCCATTCTCCGCGGACTGGCGGACGCTCACCGGGGAAGTCCGCCACACCTTCACTCATTTTCACCTGATCCTCAAAATCCGCACCGCCGTCCTGCCGGACGAGGGCAAGCCCCCGGAACTGCTTGCCATACCAAAGCACGCGTTTCGCCCCTCGGATCTACCGACCGTCATGCGCAAGGCGTATGATCTGTGGCGCGGCCAATAGACAGATGGGCAGGGGGAAGCAAAGGGCTTAGGGTCCAAACAAGAGCAACGGAAGATGACATGATCTCACCCGAAACCCTCTCACGCTGGCAGACGGCCCTGCCCTTCTGGATCTCGTTTCTGCTCATCCCGCTCATCTGGTTCACGGCCTTCATGGGCGGTTGGTGGCTGATCCTGGTACCGCTTTCGACCTGGTGGGTCTTTGCCCTACTCGACCAGTTGACCGGCCTGAACCTCGAAAACGCCGATCCTGACACCCGCGACGAGGATCTGCGGTGGTACATCCTGCTGACGCAGGCTTGGGTGCCGGTGCAATTCCTGACCTTGTTCGGATTGATCTTGTACGCCACGCACAGCGGCCATCTGGGCACGGTGGAAAAAATCGCCTTGTTCTTCGGAATGGGCGTACTGTCCGGCACGATCGGCATCAATTACAGTCACGAGCTGATGCACCAGAAAAGCCGGGCGGAGCGCTGGTTGGGCGACATTCTTCTGGCCATGACGCTCTACTCGCATTTCCGGTCCGAGCACCTGCTGGTCCATCACCGCTATGTCGGCACACCGCGCGATCCGGTGACGGCGCGATACAACGAGGGATTTCACCGGTTCTATCCCCGAGTCCTGCGGCAAAGCCTGCGCTCGGCCTTCCGCGCCGAACGCGAGAAACTGGCGCGCAAGGGCCTTGCATGGACCCATCCGACGAACCCGTTCTGGCGATACTGGACCTTGCAGGCCGGCATGCTGCTGCTGGCCTATCTGCTGGGGGGCTGGAACGGACTGGGTCTGTTCCTGGTACAAGCGTGCACCGCGATCTGGCAACTGGAACTGGTCAATTATGTCGAACACTACGGGCTGACCCGCAAGCACCTGGGCGACGGGAAGTATGAACACGTCCGGCCGTGCCATTCCTGGAACGCTGCGCAAAAGGCGTCAAACTGGTTGCTGATCAATCTGCAGCGTCACTCGGATCACCATTACAAGCCAGACCGCCGCTTTCCGCTGCTCCAGAACCACTCGGCCGACGCCGCGCCGCAATTGCCCTACGGCTATCCCGTCATGACCGTGGCGGCGATGATCCCCCCGCTGTGGAGGCGCGTGATGAACCCGCGGGTGCGCGCATGGCGGCGACAATATTATCCCGAGATCACCGACTGGCGACCCTACAACAAGGCTGAGACCCCTCTACCCCGTTGACACACGGCGCGCGTCCCGCGCGGGCGTGAGCAAGGATTACAAGGTCCAGACATCCATCCGGCCCTCGATCCCGCGAATGTCCTGATCCTTGCGGCGTTGGAAACCCGATATCAGATCCGGATCCGCGCCTTCCTCGGACACTGCGCGGGTCCGCAATTCGTCGCTCATCACGATCCGGGTGCCGAAGTCGCGCGTGAGGGTCTCAAGCTTGGCCGCCACGTTCACGGCGTTTCCGATCACCGCGAATTCCAGCCGGTTCGCACCGATATCGCCCAGCACGACCGATCCGAAGTGAATACCGATCCCCACACGAATCTCAGGCTCACCCGCACGGCGCCGCTCCAGGTTCCAACGGTCGATGACCTTGATCATCGACAGGGCGCAGGACAGGGCGTTGCTGGCGTCGCGTTCGCCGGCCAGTGGGGTTCCGAACGTGGCCATCAACCCGTCGCCCAGATACTTGTCCAGCGTACCGTCGTGGCGGAACACCTCGCTTTCCATGCGGGCGTGAAAGCTGCGCAGCACTTCGATCACCTCATAGGGATCCCGCCCGGCAGCGAATTTCGTGAACCCCACGATGTCGATGAAGAGCACGGCGATGTTCGCCTTGCGCACCTGCTTGAGGGGCTCGTCATTCTGGCTGAGCTCATCCACCACGTTCGGCGAGAAATAGCGGGACAGATTGGCGCGTTCCCGTTCAAGCCCGGCATTGGTCATCAAGAGCCGGTTGAAGCGCCGGACCGAGACGCCCAGAGTGACGGCCACCAGAACGAAGACCACAACCTCCTGAATCCGCATCGGCGCCATGAAACTGTTGGGGTCCATCATCTCGGCGACATCCGGAAACCCAGCGAAGGCCAGCGCCGCCCGTTCCGACAATTGCGGAATCGGCGTCGAGAACCACCAGGCCGCGATCCAGCCCACCGTCCACATTCCGGCGGTCCAGGTTCCGATGGCGATGACCGTCCGCCAGGAATAGGCCAACGTGCCGGCCGCGAGAATGAAGAAGAAGTACTGGAAATTGTCGAACCGGTACTGCATCGCCACCGGGCGCACATCGTCGCTGAACGGGTTCGGCACGACCATTCCCAGCGTCATGATGAGCAGATCCAGAAAGATCAGAAACAGTTCCAGCCGCGACTGCCCCACCCGGCCCGCGCGCCGGATGAACCAACCGTTGAGCGCGATGACCGCCAGAATGAAATGGTAATACAGCACCTCCCAATGCGGGTTGATGAAGACCAGCAAGACCGCGATCAGCGCCATCGAGATCCAGCGCGCGCGCACCGCAAGTTCCAGGCCCTCGCGCTTGTGCCGCTCCAGCGCGGCTTCGGTGTATTTGTTGTCGAGGTCGAAACTGTCGGGCTGGGTGATGAAAACGCGATCCCACCGCGATTCTGCCACGCTCGTGTCGGTCATGCCACCGGCTCCTTCATTCACCGCCAAAAGATAATGGCCCTGAACCTATCCCAACACCCCGTGCGGCAAAGAAAAAGGCCCCGCCGGTTGCGGCGGGGCGAGTGAGAGTGCCATGTGTCAGGCCACAGGCACCGGCGGTATGAGTGGATTATCGTTGAGTGGATTTCACGTATTCAGCTATGCATCTCCGCCCGGATCTGCTGGCGCAGCACGTCGATCGGAACCGTCTTGCCGTCCCGCTTGAAGCACCAATAGGTCCAGCCGTTGCACGAAGGCGCGTTCTCAAGATGGGCGCCCACCTGGTGGATCGAGCCTTTGACGTTCCCGCCGATCAGCGTGCCGTCGGCGCGTACCTTGGCCTTGTGGCGCTGGTTCATGGAATAGAGCTCTTCACCGGGACGCAGAAGGCCGCGTTCGACCAACTGGCCAAAGGGAACGCGCGGTTCGGCACGCTTGCTGGCGCTGACTTCCAGCGCCTCGCGGTCGAACTTGCGTATCTTGGCAATGCGTTTTTCCGCCACCTGGCGATAGCTGTCCTCGCGTTCGATGCCGATGAATTCCCGCCCCAGCATCTTGGCCACCGCGCCTGTGGTGCCAGTACCGAAGAAGGGGTCGAGCACGACATCGCCGGGGTTGGTGGACCCGATCAGGATACGGTGCAACAACGCTTCGGGCTTTTGCGTCGGATGTGCCTTGTCGCCGTTTTCGTCCTTGAGCCGTTCGTGGCCGGTGCAGATCGGCAGAACCCAGTCGCTGCGCATCTGGATGCCTTCGTTCAGGGCCTTCAGCGCCTCGTAGTTGAAGGTGTATTTCGCGCCTTCGGCCCTGGAGGCCCAGATCATCGTTTCGTGCGCGTTGGTGAACCGTTTGCCACGGAAATTCGGCATCGGGTTCGACTTGCGCCAGACTACATCGTTCAGGATCCAATAGCCGGCATCCTGCAACGCCGATCCCACCCGGTAGATATTGTGGTAGGAACCGATGACCCAGATCGCGCCGTTTGGCTTGAGCACACGCCGGGCCGCCGTCAGCCAGGCGCGGGTGAACTGGTCGTAAGCGGCAAAACTGGAAAACTGATCCCAGTGATCGTCAACCGCATCCACCTGGGAATTGTCGGGCCGATGGAGCTGACCCTTGAGTTGCAGGTTGTAGGGGGGGTCCGCAAAGATCAGGTCCACCGATGCCTCGGGCAGACCGTTCATCACTTCGATGCAGTCGCCAGCAAGAATCGCGTTCAACGGGAGCGCCGCAGCGCCCTTGATCTTGGTCGTCGTCATTATTTCTCTGCCTCAAGTTCCACGGCGCTTGTGCGCTCATTTGGTTGAGACAAGGATGATTCAAACCGGATTCCTGGTCAATTTCTTTTTTGAATCAGCAGCTTACGATTTACTCTTGATACAAGATATTGTGGACGGGCTTGAACGAACGCCTATGGTGTGGGGTAACCCCAAGATTTCGAAGCGCCTCGCGGTGCTGTCTGGACGGATAGCCGGCATTCATCTCCCAGCCATAGCCGGGATGCTGTTGCGCCAAATCCACCATCAGCCGATCACGCCAGATTTTGGCCACGATCGAAGCGGCGGCGATTGACACCGACCGCGCATCACCGCGCACCACGGCCTGACTCGGCAAACCCAGACCACGTGGAATCATCGTACCGTCGATCAGCAGGAAATCGGGGGCCGGGTCCAGCGCCGCCACCGCCCGTTCCATCGCCAGATGCGCGGCGCGCAGGATGTTGAGGCGGTCGATCTCGTCCACGCTTGCCTCGGCCACCGAAACCTCGGCGCTCTCGCGCACCAGCCGATCCAGGGCGGCACGTCGATTTGCGGTGAGTTTCTTGGAATCGTTCAACCCCTCGGGAATCTCCGCAGGATCGAGAATCACCGCCGCCGCCACCACCGGTCCGGCCAATGGTCCGCGCCCCACCTCATCCACCCCGGCAACGCGCACATACCCGCGTTCCCGCAGCGCCCGTTCGAGATCATCGTTCGGCAACTTCATGATCCCGGCAAATCGCGAAATTCGGCGCAGCGCAAGAAAAAAAGTGGAGAGCGAAGGTCATCGTGCCCTCCGCCCTCCGGTCGCGGCGCTTCTTTGGCGCCGCTCTGCTCGAAACTCAGTCGTTGAGAACCACGCGATAACCCTTTTGGCGCAGGCAGCGCGGTTCATAGGCATGTTGCACCCGCTCGCCGTTCCAGAAACCGACTTTGCAGGACTTCGGCAACTTGCCGGAATGCCTGTAGTGCCGATTCAGACAGCGCTCTCCCAAAAGCGGGCGCGCGTTGCCATATCCCTGGAACGTGCGCAAGCAGCGCTGGGGCAGGTCGTAGCGCGCGACGCGATCCGGCAGAGGACGCAGTTGGCGCGGTGTTCGGATGGGGTTGAATTGCTTTCTGTCATAGTCTCGGGTGATCGGAACGCTGCGGTCATATCGTCTGCTTTTGCTGTACTCGTTCACCACCGCTCCGATGATCGCGATGGCGGCGAGACCGCCCAGAATGTCATGAGCATCCGCCGCCTTGGCGCGGGAGACGGAAAATCCGGTGATGGCGACTGCTGTAGCGACAATCAAGGCGATGAATTTGTGGTGCATGGTTCTGGTCCTTCCGGTGATGCCGTCGATCCGACGCGGGATCGCTATGGGATGCATCGAGCCTGTCCGTTGCCGCGCCGGACAGGCAATATCGGCTGGGTGATATCCGATATCGTCCCCGACAATGCCTTGTTGTTATTGAATGTCGCGCCTCGCTTGCGCAGGATGTGGCCCATGAAACAGATCCTCGCTTTGCTGAGCCTCACCGGCCTGCTATCCCTGACGACTGCGGCCGAAGCCGCCGAGTGTTACGCCGACTACAAGGCCAAACAGGACGCGCCGCTGCGGCTGCATTATGGAGTCATGCAGGTGTCCAGCTGCTCCAAGGGGGACGCGGCCCGGGAAGTGGCGGGCCGCCTGAACGCCGCGGGCTGGACCCTTTTGAACGTGATCTCGGTGTTTGGCCCCGAGGGCCTCGACAAAAGGAAGGCGAATGCCGGACAGTACTATCTCCGTTTCTGAAGCCCGGCGCTCTGGCACGCGTCTGGTCGGTTGGGGTATTGCCGCCATCGTGCTGATACTGATTTCGGCTGCCGCAGTCCTGTTCTGGACCCTGCCGGATGCCAACGCCTTCAATGCCCGGGTCGAACGGCTGTTCGTCGAAACCGATCTGACCTCGCAGGCCGAAATCCGGTTGCTGGAGATCCTGGCGCAATCCGGCACCGCCTTTGCCGACACGCTGGCAAGCTATCGCATGGTCATTTTCGTGCTGCTGGTCTTTGCCAGCGCCATGATGATCGCCGCGCTGGTCTTTCTGGTCATGTTGGTGACGCTGAACCGCCGCATGGCTCAAATCGAACGGACCGGCATTCAGGTGACATCGCTTTTGATCAGCCGAGAGGAAAACACGGTCTACCTCAACAACATGGACTTCAAACTCACACCGGCGGCCATGGAAACCCTGTCGGTGCTGGCCGAGTCGCGACTCGATGACGAGGTGCTGTCCGGTGCCGAGATCGAGGCGATGATTTCCGGCAAGGACGCCGCCGATTGCGACGAGGCGGCGGGCGCCACACGCATCAAGCGCCTGCGCGACACGCTGGGCAATCAGATGGTCAGCGAATTGCTGGTCAAGAACATCGCGCGCAAGGGCTATATGCTGGCGATCGAAAAGGACGTCATCCAAATGATCTGACGCTCAGTGATTGGGTGACTCGCGTCCCTGGGTGACGGCGCCTTCCGGTGCATCCTTGGTGTCCGGGCAAGAGCAACGGGCCATGTTGTCATAGATCAACTCGTCGTGGATGGGCGGGCACCCCTGCCCCGGCTGCGTGATCAGCCGGTTCGGACTGGCCCGCGTCAGACAGACTGCAAGACAGATGCACGCGTCACGGCTGGGTGGCTTTCGCGTATCAGCCAGCGCCGCCTCTGCAAAAACGCCGGCAAGCAGACAGCCGATCGCAAGGCGGGCAGTGCCGGTGACTCTTTCTGCCCCTCTCATTCGTTAAAAACCTCGCGCGTGGCCTTGGCAAGTCTGGTTGCCGGTCCCATCCTATTAGGGACCAGGGGAAAGGAGTTTCGCATGAACGTCCATACCACCCCGACGACCAAAGGCTACCGCATATCGATCGAACCGCTCAAGGGACGCGTCGCCGTCTATCGGGATGATGTCCTTCTGGCCGAAAGCTCACGCGCCAAGGTGATGTACGAAACCCGCCTGCCGCCGACCGTCTATTTTCCACGCGACGACGTGAAGACCCAACTTGGCGATCCGACCGAATTGCAGACCTTCTGCCCGTTCAAGGGAACCGCAACCTATCGGGACATCGTTCTGGGCGAGACACGGCTCGCCAATTCCGTCTGGGCATACGAGGACGCGCTGCCCGAAAGCGTGGGCATACAGGGTCATGTCGGGTTCATGCCCGGGTCTTTCACGTCGATAGATCTCGGCGCGAACACGTTGCGCGATGCGGATGACGGAAACATCAGCGGCCCGCTCATCGACTGGCTCATGCGCGGGGCTTCCACGATCGGAACGCCTGAGGATTTCACCCGCGCGCTGGCCGGGAAGATGCTGGAGCACGGGATCGCCCTTCAGCGGCTGGGCATCATGGTCTGGTCCCTGCACCCCCTGATCGCCGGCAAGCACTATATCTGGGAAAAGGGGGAGGACGAGATTTCGACCTTTGCCCCGACCTATGAAATCCACGATCACCCGTCTTTCACCAACAGCCCGCTGCGGCATGTGTCGAACGGCCTGGGTGGTGTGCGGCAGCGTCTCGACGCGGATCATCCCGAGAACAGTTTTCCCATCATGGAGGATCTGAGGGCCAAGGGCGCCACGGATTACGTGGCCATGCCACTGCCGTTTTCGGACGGGCGCACGAACGTTCTGACACTGACCTGCGATCATCCGGAGGGGTTCACGACCGAAAATCTGGGGCTAATCTTTGAGTGCTCGGCAGCGATCAGCCGCTACTACGAGGTGTTCGTGCAGCGGGAAAACGCGCAATCGCTGCTCGAGACCTATGTGGGCAAGCGCACCGGCGCGCGCGTTCTGGGCGGCGAGATCCGCCGCGGCGACGGTGACGAGATCGACGCGGCGATCATGTTCTGTGACCTGCGAGGGTCCACGGTGTTGGAGCAGAAACTCGGCCGCACCGCCTACATCGCCTTGTTGAACGAGTTTTTCGACACGGTATCCGGGATCGTGCACGACCATGGCGGCGAAGTGCTGAAATTCATCGGTGACGCGGTTCTGGCCGTGTTTCCGGCCGGCGACGACCCGGACGCGGCGCGCGATCATGCCCAGCGTTCGGCCATCGAGATCGTCGAGCGTCTGGCGGATCTGCGCGCCTCGGGGACAGACGCGGAGTGCGACTGCGCGATCGGCCTGGCCTTTGGCCGCGTCACATACGGCAATGTCGGGTCGCGCGAACGGCTGGACTTTACGGTGATCGGGCAGGCGGCGAATGTCGCAGCCCGGCTGGGCGACTACGGAAAGATGTCCGGGCATCGAATCGTGGTCTCGCAGGATATCGAGCCGGCCTGCCGCGACGCGATCCCGCTGGGCGAGGTTCGGCTTCACAACGTTTCCAGCCCCGTGGTTTCCTTCGCACTCAAATCGCGGGCGGACATCGACCCCAGGATCGCCGAATCCAAGAATGAACAGGCCGGTTCCTCTCAGGTGCTCTGATTGGTCGAGCCGGTCGAGCGAGACCGTGTTCGTCACTACGAAACCATGCGTACCCAAGAAACATGACCTTCCTCATGACCCGGATACCGCGCGTTTCGGGAGGGCCCGTGCACAAACCCCAGAGCGCACCTGACCGGTAAGCAGGAATTAGGCAAGCGGTTGAAGCAGGGCCAAGGCGGTGCGGGCCGGGGAATACCGTTCACCGTGCAAGGCGACCTGGGCCCGCGCAAGATACGCGTTGGTGAGCCGTTCGATCGCGTCCGGCCGGGCGAATTGCGAAAGTTCCGGGGATCCGGTCAATCCGGACAGCTTGTTCTTGAACACTTCGAGCTGCCTGTCGATATCCAGCTGGGCAAACGCCTTTGGCAGACCCAGCGCGGTTTCCATCATGCTGCGCAGAGGTGGCAGGCTCATGAGCTTGAACCATTTGGTGTCCGCGCTCCCGTTCTGCCGCGCCAGATCCGCCAACGCATGTTGCGCGTAG
Source organism: Ruegeria sp. BHSB196 (assembly GCF_059613135.1). NCBI lineage: Bacteria > Pseudomonadati > Pseudomonadota > Alphaproteobacteria > Rhodobacterales > Roseobacteraceae > Ruegeria > Ruegeria sp. BHSB196. The sequence continues at coordinate 97,560 of NZ_JBXWRY010000004.1, read as the reverse complement.
AGCGCGATCCGCATCGTGTCGTCCGATTCTCCGACCGCCTGTTCGAACCGTGCCACCTCATTTCTCTTTGCGATCTTTGACATTTCGGAGCTCGCCTCGGTTTTTCGCGCCTCGCCGGGGCCGAACCCGAAGGCGGCTGAGAAGTCGCGATAGCGTTTGTCCGCGAGCTTGTTGGACAGGGCATCGCTGGCTTGCGTGCCGTCCTCGAGTATCTTTCTTACGAAGTAGGTGTTGTTGATGTCGTTCTCGAGTCCGAATGCGCCCAGAGCAACCCGCAACAGGCGGCGGTCGGACACCAGCTCTTCCGCCGTTCTGACGTTGCGGATCTTTGCCAGGAAATACTGCGTCTCGCGCTCGTTCTCCGCCGTGGATGTAAACGCCTTCAACTGAGCGTCATAGGTTCTCTGCAGGAACCGCCAGCCGACCAGGCCACCGGCAAGGATGACGGGCTGGAAGCTCATTGCCGAAACGCCAGAAGCCTGTCTTCGCGAGGCAGAAGGGATCGAAGCGACTTGAGACAGCGGTAGAACTGCCCCGAAATCAGTGCATCGGTCGCATCGGACAGGATCTTGCGGCTATCCGCGTCGGTGAACACCTGGCTCAATTCTTCCACGCGGCGCAACAGCGACAGTTTCGCGTCTTCCGCGCTCATATCGCCGGACAGGACAAGCTGCGTGGCGTAGCAGACGCGCCGCACCGGCGTGTTCGCATCCTCCGGATGGATCGCGTCGCGCAGCCTCAGGACATTCGCCTCGGGGGTCATGATCGCGAAGCGGCTGCGCCGGTCGCCGTTTTCGATCACCACGCCATTGATCAGCACCCGTTCCTTCGGTGCCAGCTTGAGGACCAGACCACTCATGCGGCTTGCCCCGCCTGACTCAGGCCGCGCATCATCGACATGTTGATCTCGATCAACGGCTCCACCGCGGCCTTTCCCGACAGAACAAGGCTGCTGTGGCGGTGGGTGAATTCGGCAAGATAGAAGATCCGGGCTCTCAAGTCGCGGGGCAGCGCATTCTCGGCATCCGCAACTCCGGTCGCAAAAAGCGTCCAAAGCCGCCGATTGTCGTAGACCGCCTGCGCCAGGGCTCCAAAATCCTTCCGGCTGTCCGCCGCAGCAGACTTGAGTTGCCGCGTGACCCGCGAAATCGCGTCGTATTCGATATCCCGCGGCGTGCGGGTCGGTGCCTGGCGCTCACTGTATGCACGGTGGGCAAGAGAATGCGGTGTCACCTGGTGTCCTTCCGGTTGTGGTTCACTGTTTCAGGAAGAACCGGAGCGCGGCGTTCGCGCTCCGGTCGAGTTGCCGTCAGCGGAACAGCGACAGGATGGTTTGCGGCGCCTGGTTGGCGATGGACAGGGATTGAACCGCCAATTGCTGCTGGGTCTGAAGCGCCTGCAGTCGGGCCGACGCCTCCTCCATGTCGGCGTCCACCATCGCGCCGATGCCCGAGCGCAGCGAATCGCTGAGCTTGGACACGAAGTCCGACTGGGTTTCGATACGTCCACGGACGGAACCGAAGGCTGCGGCCGCGTCGATCGAGGTCTGGATCAGCCCTTCGATTTCCGTCAAGGCACTCTGCGCGCCCGCCGTCGTGGTCACGTCGATGTTCGCAAGCGCCTCCAGACCACCGCCGATGCCGACGCCCGAAGTCTCGATCGCCTGCAGCGAGACGTTGTTGCCCGCACCGGTTTCGCCGGTAAAGGTGATCGTCGCAACTCCGTCGGCGGCGACCGTCACCGCAGCCCCCAAGGTCGAACCCTGAGCAAGGGTTCCATCCTCGATGGCGGCCGCGACGCGGGTGTTGAACGCGTCGGCCAGCGCGTTGGCCACATCCGCCTGCGTATCGCCGTCGCGCGCCACATAGGACACATCCCGCGCGCTGTCTTCGAAAGCGGTTCCGACCGTACCGGCTGCGCCGGTGATGTTGATCTGAACGCCTGTGCCGGCGGTCACGCTGTCGATCACCAATGTGGTGGTGGGCGGTGTCGCGGCACCGGTCAGCGCCACGGCGGCGGCTGCATCGAGAGCCCCGCTGATGGTCGCGCCCGACCCCGCTGCGGCGGCGGTACCGGCGGCCCAATCCGTGGCCTGGGTGCCAAGATCGAACTTCCGCACGTTGATGTGGCTTGCGTTCACGGTCCCGTCCGGGTTCCGGTCAAGCGAGCTGAGCACCTGCACGGTGCCCGATCCGGCGGTGGAATCGCGGTTCGACAGGAGATTGAGGCCGTTGAACTGCGCCGCGCCGACGACCGAGTTTATCTGGTCGCGCAAGGCTCCGATGTCGGTCTGGATCTTGGCGCGATCGACGTTCTCCTCCTGCGCGGCCACGATCTTGCCTTTGATCTGGGTCAACAGGTCGGCAACCGTTTCCGAACCGTTCTGGGCAACCGCCACCGTAGATTCGCCCAGTGACAAGCTGTCGGAAATCCCCTTGAAGCCCTTGACGTCGGATTCCATGACCTTGGAGATCGCCCAAACCGCGGCATTGTCCTTGGCCGATGCGACCGACTTGCCCGTCGAGATCTCGTTCTGGGTCATGGCAAGGTTCTTGTTGACCGATTTCAGGGTCTGCAGCGCGACCATGGCGCCGTTGTTCGTCAGAATACTGGACATTTCGTTTCCTTCTGTGTTGGGCGCTTCGACGCCCGGTTCCATTCCGCGCCCCGGCGCGGCTTGCCTGTCTTTCTGACCTTTGCGATTTGCCGAAGGGGCATCGCGCCACCTTTGCATCAGGTGCGGCGCTACCTTGTGCGCCGATGTCCTAATGGAGTGCTAAAGGGACCGCGCCTTATTCCATCAATTTGACTCAACGGATTTTTCAAAGCCGCCTTTCCAGCTTGCGCGCGCCGCGAACGGCAAACCGGTCTTTTTGCCCGTTGCGGCCATAGGTTTCGAACCCTTGTGCGATCCGTTTCATTTCGGCGATACGCCGGGCCACATCCCGGATGCCGTCCATCGCTTCGTTCAGCAAGACCTGGTTGCGCCTGATCTGATCCTGCAGCCGCTGAAACCGCGCCGGAGACTCCCCGGATTGCGCGCCAAGGGCTTCGATCAGGGCTTCCTTTTCCAGAGTCATGTCCGCGAGTTCATCCAGCCGGCCGTCGATCAATACCGTCCGCTCCCGCTCGAGCAGGCTTTCGAGCGCCGAGATCGGGTCATTCCCGCCGCGTGGTTTCATTCTCGGCACCTGCGAGTGTTCTGAAGAGCAATTCCGACAGCCCTATGCCGCCCGCCCTGGTCAACTGCTCCGCCTGTTGGCGCACGAGCAAGGAGGCAAACTGCGCCTCGCCCGCGCCACCACCGAAGGACTCGCTCGGCTTGCCGAGGCCGGCGGATTTGAGCATTTCAGCCAGAAAGGCGGATTCCAGATCCTGCGCCGCCTTCCAGGCGGCGTCCGCTCTCCGGTCGGGTGTCGGCCAGACGCCTGTTGGCGGCCGTGTATCGGATATCTGCATTCGAAACCTCAAGAGTTGCCGTGACCTCTCGGGATCAAAGTCGAGAGCGGTTAAAAAAAATGAAACCTCATTCAGTCGAAGCTGCAGTCGTCAACAAGGCGATGCGATTCGATGCAACCGACAAACACGCTCTCCCCGATCCCGATGGAAAACGGCCCGGTTCGGCAAGACGGAGGTCAAACTGCGGACCGGCCGCGAGACTCGCGGAAGGGAGATTCGTTTGCAGACCACGTTTCGGACGGTGCCAACACGGCCGATCCGTCGTCCGAAACCGAAGAAACGCCAACGGAAGCGGCTGCAGAACACGACGACATGTCGGACCAAGCAGACCGGTTCGACCTAAGCGGCCCCGAAAAGGTCAGCGCCGGTTTGTCGTCCGGCACTCCGGAATTCGCACCAAGGGCAGCGGCACGCGACAGGAGCAACGGACGTGAAATCAGCGAAGCAGATCCCGGCAAAACCTTGAACGCCGACGACACGCCGTCCGCCGCGGAAACAGCCCCTTCGGGCGCCGCCATGGCCAGCGGGTCGGACCGCCAAGCGCAATCCGAGTCATTGATTTCCCCAAACTCGGACTTGGCCGATGTTTCGCCCATTGCATCGCCGGACATGCCTCGGAAATCAGAGCAGGAGGCGGTGGCTCAAAGTGTCCGGGACAGTGGCGAAGTTGCGCGTCTGAATCCAACGCTCCGCGACTTGAGCCCGCCGGGACAACACCTTGTCCACAACGCCCGGCAGCCAAACGGCGATCGGGGTAATCTGCCGCTCCACCACCCTGCCGACGCGCCGAATCCGACAGGGACGGGTGCCATTCCACCGTCAAGGTCCGGGAAAGAATCGTTCCTGCTTCTGGGCGGCAGCATCCCGGCCTTCGAGCCATTGTCGGTTGCGGCGCGTTCGGACTTCGGAAACAGTCCGGGCGTCGAAACGGTCAACATCGCGGAAACGAATGAGGCGTCTGGCGGTGGGACGCACACGAGGGCTGTCGAAACGCCCGGGCAACCGCCACAGATCCGGCCCAACCCGGCACCGGCCATCGCCGCGCAACTGTCGGCCGCAATCGTCGCGCGGCCCGCAGCGGACCGGATCGACGTGATGCTCAGCCCCGAAGAACTGGGGCGTGTTTCCATGTCCCTGAACTCCCGGGACGACGTGCTGGTTCTGTCGATTTCCACGGAACGCCCTGAAACGCTGGACCTGATGCGAAGAAACATCTCGGACCTGTCCGCGGAGCTGCGCGAGCTGGGCTACAATTCGATCTCCTTCGACTTCGCAAGCACCGGCGGCGGCAATGAAGCGCGCGACCGTGACGATCCGAATGAAGCACCCGACGGCTCGGCCCGTCAGCCTGAAACGCCAGCAGCACTTCCCGCGCCTCCTCGCATTGCCGGGCGCGGGCTGGACATGAGGATTTGATCGATGAGCACCTCGGTTGGAGCGATCACGCCAGGCAATCCCAGCCAGACACCTGCCGCCGCCGCCCCTCGATCCTCGGCGCTGACCTCGGACTTTGAGACCTTTCTGCGAATGCTGACCGCACAGGCGCGGAACCAGGATCCGCTCGAACCGCTCAGCTCGTCAGATTATGCCGCGCAACTCGCCCAGTTCTCCATGGTCGAGCAACAGGTCAAGACAAACGAGTCCCTGTCACAACTCGTGGCGCGATTGAGCGCGCCCGGGCTCGCCGAACTGGCGCAATGGGTCGGTCTGGAAGTGACGGCCCGCGCCCCCGCACATTTTTCGGGAGAGCCGGTCACAGTCCTGCGCGCGCCCGTTCCGGACACCGACACGGCGTATCTCAAGGTTACTGACGCCGCGGGCAATGTGGTTGAACGGTTCGAAATCCCCGCTGCGGCGGACTCGGTTGTCTGGGACGGGCGGGACGCGTCGGGCGCCATATATCCTTTTGGTTTCTATTCCTTCTCGGTAGAAAGCTTCAAGGCCCGGAAACTGGTTGACGAATCCCCCGCCGCGATACGGGAACGGATCGCCGAAGCCCGGCTGCAGGACGGCGGCACCGTTCTGACTCTCGGGCGCGGACAGAAGATTTCGGCCTCGGATGTCGTCGGAGTGCGCGCGGACGGTTGATCTGGCTGTCTGGACGGGCCAAACCGGGCGAAACGGCTGCATCAAGGGAGTCGGCCCCGCCCGTGACCAACCTGCCCCCGCGCAAACTGATCGAAGAACTGCACCGGCGGACGCTGATTGCCGGCACCGTACGGTTCGAGTCCCTGTTTGGCGGACGGACCAACAGAGTTTGGAAGCTGCTGGACCGCAGCCGGGACAAGGTGCTCAAGCTGTACCGCTCCGATTTCAAAAACCCGCTTTTTCGCAACGATGCACGGCTCGAGGCCGAATGCCTGCGGGCGCTGCGCGACACGGGCTTTGTTCCTCATCTTCGCGCCACGGGAAAGTGCGGCGAGGAAACCTGGGTTCTGTACGATCACGCGCCGGGTACGAATTGGCAGAACGATCCGGCGCCCGTTGCCCGAACGCTCCGAAACCTCCACGAGTTCCAAGGCAACATCGTCGTGCCGGAAGGGTGCAACGGCAGCGACGACATCGCGCGCCAAACGGTGGAAATCCTGCAGCTATGCAGCCCGCAGGATCGCAGCAGACTCGAGGCGCTCCGCCCCGGTGGCCACGTGCCGCCCCTTGCCGAGACCTGCCTGATCCACGGAGACCCTGTTGCGGGGAACGTGCTGGATGCGCAGGGTCACATCACCCTCATCGACTGGCAATGCCCCGCGCTGGGCGATCCCAGCGAGGATCTGGCGCTGTTCCTGTCTCCGGCAATGCAACAGCTCTATCGCGGCCGTCCGCTCGGGTCGGAAGAGATCCGGATGTTCCTGGCCGCCTATGGCGCCCAGGACATCGTCGCGCGCTATCGGGCACTGCGGCCCTGGTACGGGTGGCGGATGGCGGCATATTGCCTGTGGCGCAGCCGGAACGGAGCGCCGGACTATGAAATCGGCTACGGCCTGGAACTGGACGCGCTGGCCGCAGGTTAGGCGTCAGAGATCCGCAATCCCCATCGCGGCATAGGCCGGCGGCATAAGGACTCGCCGGAAGCGCCCGAAGGGAAACTTGTCGGGCCGCCGGGTCATGGGGGCGGGAAGCCCTGCTGTCTCGCCGCAGGCAAGCCTTGCAAGCGCCCGCCCGCCATAGGTTCCCATCGCGACGCCATTGCCGTGATAGGCAAAGCCGGCGAACATCCCGTTTCGTCCGGGTACCGGCCCGACATAGGGGGTCAAGCCCCGCGACAGGCACACCATGCCCGACCACAAATGCCGCGCCTCGACATGGGACCATGCCGGAAACATCGACTCGAAGTCCCGCCTGACCCTGGCGCGGATCGATGCCTCGGCCCGAGGAGACGCGCACAGCCCCCCGCGCATTCCAAACAGAAACCGCCGGTCCGGCATGAGCCGAAAATAGTGCAGCAGGTTTCGGGTGTCATAAGCGATCTGATCCGATGTCCAGCCTTGCGCCTGCAGTTCGGCCTCGGTCAGCGGGCGCGTGACCATGACCGTCGATTGCGCAGGCATGTACCGGCCGGCCAGCCAGTCCGGAACATCCTCGCTGGAATACCCGTTGGTGCAGATCAGAACCGTGTCGCATTCGACCCGGCCATTTGATGTGGTCACGGAATGGCCCGAGCGCGCGCTTTCGATGGACAGCACCGGCGATTTCTGGAACAGCAAGGCCCCGGTTTCTTGGGCCACACCGGCGAGCCCGAAGAGGTACTTGCGCGGATTGAGCCCAAATCCGACCGGGTTCGTGAGGCCGCCGAAGAACCGTCCTCCAAGCCCGAGCGCAGGCAGTTCGTCCGGCTCGTGAACAATGTCATCCTCACCGGCTTCGCGCCGCAGCGTGGCCATCGCGCGCGACGAATGCGCCAGTTGCGTTTCGCCGTGCGAGTGCCGGTCGGCATCGATCCGGTGTTCTTCGAGCAGGTCCGAGACCAGTGCGACGGCATCGCGCTCGGCCCGCTGGTACGCATCCGTTGCCGCCTGACCAAAACGCCGCGCCATCGCGGTCTGGCCGAGTTTCGAGCCGCCCAGACAACAAAACCCGCCGTTGCGCCCCGAGGCGCCCCAGCCCGGAGACTCGGCTTCCAGAACGGCGACTTCGGCGCCGGACCGGGCAAGATGCAGGGCGGCGGAAATCCCGGTGAAACCGCCGCCGACGATGGCCACGTCCACGCGCAGGCCCCCGGAAAGAACCGGCCAGTCCGGGGCGGCAATGGTCTCATCCCACCAGCAGCCGGTCCGGGGGCCGGGGCCATACGTGTAGTCCGGAAAGATTCGTTTCATTGCACGCGCGCCGCGGCCTGTTCGTCCTGTCTCTGCCGCATCATCGCGCGTTTGGTCACCAGAGATGCGGTGATCACGCCTATGGTCACGATACCGATCATGATGGTGGAAAGCGCATTGATCTCGGGGCTGACGCCAAGCCGGACGGCCGAAAAGATCTTGATCGGAAGCGTGGTGGCCGACGGGCCGGTGGTGAAGGAGGCGATGACCAGATCGTCAAGCGACAGGGTGAACGCCAACAACCACCCCGAGATCACCGCAGGGGCGATGATCGGCAGCGTCACAAACCGGAAGGCTTGCGATGGAGAACAGCCGAGATCCAGCGCGGCCTCTTCCAGCGACCGGTCGAACGTCACCAGTCGCGACGACACCACCACTGAAACATAGCACATCGAGAAGGTCGTATGAGCAAGCACGACGGTAAGGACACCTCTCTGAAACGTACCGTCTACGGCCAGATATCCTGCTAGATTAAACCCAAAAGCAAAATCCAATCGCTCCAGAAACGGATTCCAAGTATTGGCAATCGGTCCCACAATCTGGTTCACGTAGGGTTCAACGCCGATGAACAGCAGGAGCAGCGAAAGACCGGTGATCACCTCGGGCATCACCAAGGGCGCATAGATCATGCCCGAGAACAGCGTTCGGCCCAGGAACCGCCCGCCGCGCACAAGGACATAGGCCGCCATCGTGCCCAGGATCGTTGCCAGGGTCGATGAGAATACCGCAACCCGCAGCGTGACCCATGCCGCGTCCAGAAACGCCTCGTTTCGGACCAGTTCTCCGTACCACTTGGTCGAAAAGCCGGCCCAGACCGTCACAAGCTTGCTTTCATTGAAGCTGTAGACGATCAGGATGACCATCGGGATATACAGAAACGCAAAACCGAAGGTCAGCGAAACGACGTTGAACCAGCTGAGCCTGCTCATTGATCCGCCTCCGACTGCTTTTGCTGGTTGCGCTGGAACAGCACGATCGGAATCACAAGGATCAGCAGCAGAACCACGGCCACGGCCGAGGCCACCGGCCAGTCACGGTTCGAGAAGAACTCCTCCCACAGGACTTTGCCGATCATCAGTGTTCCCGATCCGCCCAGCAGCGACGGAATGACGAATTCGCCGATCACCGGGATCATGACCAGAAAGCAGCCTGCGATGATGCCCGGCCGCGACAGGGGCACTGTCACCAGCCAGAAGGCTTGTGCGCGTGAGCATCCCAGATCTTCGGCGGCTTCGATCAGCGAACCGTCCAGCCGGTCGAGCGCCGCGTAGATCGGCAGGATCATGAAGGGCAGGTAGGTATAAACGATACCGACATAGACGGCGGTTTGCGTGTTGAGGATGGTCAACGGCGTGGAAATGATCCCGGTCCACAGCAGGAGCTGGTTGAGGTAGCCCTCGTTGCTCAGGATGCCCATCCACGCATAGACGCGGATCAGGAACGAGGTCCAGAACGGCAGAATCACCAGCATCATCAGCGTCGGGCGCCACTCCTCGGGCGCGCGCGCCATTCCATAGGCGATGGGATACCCGACCAGCAGGGTCAGAAAGGTGGAAACGACCGCGATTCTGAGGCTGGAAAGGTAAGCCTTCCAATAGAGATCGTCCTCGGTCAGAAAGACGAAATTCTCGAAATCCAGTTGGCTGACAAAGGCCCAGATGCCTTCGGCCCAGTCGAATTGCGGCACATAGGGCGGCCTTGCGATCGCCGCGTCCGACAGCGAGATTTTCAGAACGATGACGAACGGCACCAGAAACAGCGCCAGAAGCCACACATAGGGAATAGCTATGAGGACGAAGCGCCGCATCAATCCGCCAGCAGAACACCCGCCGTGGCTGTCCAGGACAGCCAGACAGGGTCTTCCCAGGTAAAGGAGCGGCGCGAGATCCGGCGGGTGTTCGCGGTTTGCGCCTTGATGATCGTGCCGTTGACCAGTTCGACGTGATAGGTGGACAGATTGCCCAGATAGGCGATGTCATGCACCTTGCCCTGCACGGCATTGGCGGCATCCGTCGGCCGATCCGCCGAGATCGCGACCTTTTCGGGGCGAATGGCCAGGTGACAGGCTTGGCCCTTGTCGAGGGACCGGCTTGAGGTTGCCTTCAGCGGCTCCTGCCCTTCGGCCCAGTCGATGAGATAGGACTCCCCGCCATCGGGAAGCGCGCGGCCCTGGATGATGTTCACGTCGCCGATGAAATCCGCCACATAGACCGAGTTCGGGCTTTCATAGATCCTGTCGGGCGTCGCCACCTGCATGAGCCTGCCCTGATCCATGACGGCCACGCGGCTGGCAACCGTCATGGCTTCTTCCTGATCGTGGGTCACGATCACGAAAGTGGTTCCGGTTTTTTCCTGAATGTCCATCAGCTCGAACTGGGTGTCCTGCCGCAGTTTCTTGTCCAGCGCACCCAGCGGCTCGTCCAACAGCAGCAGTTTCGGCGCCTTGGCGAGCGACCGCGCCAGCGCCACCCGCTGCCGCTGGCCGCCCGAGATCTGGTGCGGCTTGCGGCGGGCGAACTGTTCCAGCCGGGTCAGGCGCAGCATCTCGTCCACCCGGGCCTCGAGGTCGCGTTTCGGCATGTTGTCGCGGCGCAGGCCGAAAGCGATATTGTCCCAGACGGTAAGGTGCGGAAACAACGCATAGGACTGGAACATCATGTTGACCGCGCGTTTGTTCGGCGGAATCGGGTCGATGTCCTGCCCACCGAGCATGATGTGACCCTCGGTCGGCTTCTCGAAGCCTGCCAGCATCCGCATCATGGTGGTCTTGCCGCAACCGGACGGTCCCAGAAGGGCAAAGAACTCCCGTTCGTAGATGTCCAGGGACAGGTCGTCGATCGCCGTGAATTCACCAAACCGCTTGGTGACGTTCTGGAACTGGATCAGGGGTTTCGCCTGCGGGTCATCCCACGGCGCGAAGGTGGTTGAGTTCAAAACGGCCCCCGTTGCGCTGATTTCACCGGTCGGAAATGGATTGGGCGGAGCGGTCTCGAATCCGCTCCGCCGCGCCGGTTCAGGTGCCCGACTTGATCTTGGTCCACAGGCGCGTCACCGCACGCTGGGTTTTTGCGGGATAGGGCGTGGTGATGTAGAGGTTCTTCATGGTTTCTTCGTCGGGATAGATCGCGGGATCGCCGATCACGTCCTCTTCAAGAAACTCCTGCGACGCCTTGTTGCCGTTGGCGTAGTAGACATAGTTCGACGCCGCCGCCATGTTTTCCGCATCCAGAATGAAATTCAGGAACGTGTGCGCCCCTTCCGGGTTCGGCGCATCAACCGGAATCGCCATCTGGTCGAACCACATCAGCGAGCCTTCGGCAAAGGGGTGGTATTCGATCACGACGCCATTGTCGGCCTCGGCGGCCCTGTCTCGTGCCTGCAGGATGTCACCCGACCAACCCACGGCTACGCAGATGTCGCCATTGGCGAGCGCGTTGATGTATTCGGAGCTGTGGAATTTCTGCACGTAGGGCCGGACCGCCATCAGAACCGGTTCGGTCTTTTCGATCACGTCGGGGTCGTGGCTGTCGGGATCCTCGCCGATATACTTGAGCGTCATCGGAATGATTTCGGTCGGGGCATCCAGAAAATGCACACCGCAGGCGGCCAGTTTCTCCATGTTCTCGGGCTTCAGGACGAGGTCCATGCTGTTCAGCGGCACGTCGTCGCCAAGCACTTCCCTGACCTTGTCCACATTCACGCCGAGCCCGGTGGTGCCCCACATGTAGTTGATGGAATAGGCATTGTCCGGGTCGTAACCGGCGGTCCGCTCTTGGATGACATCCCAAAGGTTGCCGGCGTTCGGCAGCTTGGACATGTCGAGTTCCTGAAAAGCGCCTGCCTGGATCTGGCGCTGCAGGAAGGTGCCGGACGGAACCACCACATCGTACCCCGATCCGCCCGCAAGCATCTTGGTTTCCAGCACCTCATTGCTGTCGAACACGTCGTAGATCAGCGTCAGACCCGTCTCTTCCTCGAATTTGGACAGCAGATCCTCGTCGATATAGTCCGACCAGTTGTAGACACGCACCTCTTCGGCAAACGCGGCCGTCGTGCCCAGCGCAATCACGGCCGTGAGTGTCATTGATTTGAAAGTCATCTTCTTCTCCCTGCATTTGTGCGGCTATTTTCCCGCTTTTTTGGATTTGATCAAGTTTTTGCTTTCTGCAGCATTCCGGTTTATGCTTTCACGGGGCACAGACCCTTGCAAGTTATGACCAACGAGACCAGAGCAAACTCATTGAATATGATCAAAAATAAGGCGTCCGGACAGGAATCGGGCCAGGGCAAGCGCCCAGCGCATGACCAAGTGTATCGCACGCTGCGGGATCAAATCCTGTTCGGCGAGATGGTGCCGGGGCAGTCGGTGACGATCCAGGGGCTGACTGATTCGCTGGGCGTTGGCATGACCCCTGTCCGCGAGGCCATCCGCAGGCTGATCTCTGACGGTGCCCTGATGTTTCAGGGCAATCGGCGGGTGAGCGTTCCGGTTCTTTCCAAGGCCGATATCGAGCAGCTCATATTCGCCAGAAAGGCAATTGAATCAGAGCTTTCCCGACGCGCGGCCGGCGTCATGAATGCGTCCGGCATCGACGAGCTTGCGGCAATTGACGCGCAGTTGGACGACTGCATCGAGGCCGGGGATGTCGGCGGCTATCTGCGTCACAATCATGCGTTTCACGCGGCACTGTATTCCCACGCAGCCGCCCCGGTGCTCAGCGATCTGGCCGAGCGGCTCTGGCTCCGGTTCGGCCCGTCGCTCCGAATCGTCTGCGGCCGTTTCGGCACCCAGAGCCTGCCGGACCGCCACAAGGACATCATCGCCGGTCTGCGGGCCGGAGACCCCGACCGGGTGGCGGTCGCCATGCAGAACGATGTCGAGCAGGGCATGGAACTGATGGCGGAAGTCCTCTCGAAATAGCTCTTGAAGCGCGATTCGATTGACTCCTATTAATTTGATCATATTCTGGCCCAAACCGTTTCCGCAGGAGAGTCCGCAATGTCCATGATCACCAACCACATGCCGACCGCCGAGTTGCAGGCGCTGGACGCCGCGCATCACATGCACCCGTTCTCCGCGAACGGCGAATTGGCGAAAAAGGGCGTCCGGGTGATAACCCGCGCCAAGGGCGTCTATCTGACCGACAGTGACGGCGAGGAGATTCTGGACGCGATGGCGGGGCTGTGGTGCGTGAACATCGGCTATGGCCGGAACGAGCTTGCGGACATCGCAGCCCGCCAGATGCGCGAACTGCCCTACTACAACACGTTTTTCCAAACGACACACGTTCCTGCCATCGCGCTGGCCGAAAAACTCGCCAGCCTCGCGCCCGGCGATCTCAACCATGTCTTTTTTGCTGCCGGCGGCTCCGAAGCCAACGACACCAACATCCGGATGGTCCGCACCTACTGGGCCAACAAGGGCAAACCGGAAAAGAACGTCATCATCAGCCGGAAGAACGCCTATCACGGCTCCACCGTGGGCGCCGGCAGCCTGGGGGGCATGGTGCACATGCATGCGCAGGGCGGAATGCCGATTCCCGGCATCCACCACATCAACCAGCCCAACTGGTGGGCCGAGGGCGGCAACATGGACCCCGAGGAATTCGGTCTCGCCCGTGCCCGTGAACTCGAAGAAGCCATCCTTGAGCTTGGCGAGGATCGGGTCGCGGCCTTCATTGCCGAGCCGGTGCAGGGCGCCGGCGGCGTCATCGTTGCGCCCGACAGCTACTGGCCGGAAATCCAGCGGATCTGCGACAAGTACGAAATCCTCCTGATCTCCGACGAGGTCATCTGTGGCTTTGGGCGCACCGGAAACTGGTTCGGTGCCCAGACCGTCGGTATCCGGCCGCATATCATGACGATCGCCAAGGGCCTCAGCTCGGGCTATGCGCCCATCGGCGGATCGATCGTATGCGACGAGGTGGCCGAGGTGATCGCCGGGTCGGAATTCTATCACGGCTACACCTATTCGGGGCATCCCGTTGCCGCCGCGGTGGCATTGGAAAACCTGCGCATCCTCGAAGAAGAGGACATCATCGGACATGTCCGGAATGTCGCCGCGCCTTACCTCAAGGAAAAATGGGAGGCACTAATCGACCACCCGCTGGTCGGCGAAGCCAAGATCGTCGGCATGATGGCTTCGATTGCGCTGACCCCCGACAAGGACACCCGCGCCAAGTTCGCCGCGGACCCCGGCACCATCGGCTACATCTGCCGTGACCGGTGCTTCGCCAACAATCTGATTATGCGCCACGTCGGCGACCGGATGATCATCTCGCCGCCTCTGATCCTGACACCGGCGGATATCGACGAGATGTTCGTTCGGATCCGCAGGTCTCTGGACGAGGCGCAGGCCGAGATCATCGAACAGGGCTTGATGAAGGCCGCGGCCTGAGTCGCGCGCCGTCGTTGCGTTGCGCTGGCCGGCCACCCGCGTGGCCGGCCGGTTTCCTTTCACGTCCGATCAGGAAAAGGCACGTGGCTGCCCGCGCAGTCTGATCGTGAGCCGCCCGATGCCTTCCAGCCGACTCGATGCCGCAAAACGCCAATGATGCGTCGCAAAAAGTCACGGATGCGACGCGTTCCTGCATTCAAATCTCGCAAACCTGTTTCGGAGACCCGACGCGCCGGAACGCTCGGGATTGTTTTCGGTATTTCCGAAATGGTGTTTAATTCGTGCCAAGCTGTGTCTATGCTTGGCATGTCTGGATGGACAAAAAGTGCAGGGCAAATCTGCCGGAATGAAATGGGGAGCCCAACTTGGCTGACGCTTCGACCAATGACGCGTTCGTTGAATTTGAACGTGTGCAAAAAAGCTATGACGGCGAGACGCTGGTCGTCAAAGACCTCAACCTCACGATGCCCAAAGGCGAATTCCTGACGATGCTGGGGCCGTCAGGCTCGGGCAAGACCACCTGTCTGATGATGCTGGCCGGGTTCGAGACCGCGACACATGGCGACATTCGCCTGGGCGGCGTTTCGATCAACAACATCCCGCCCCACAAACGCGGCATCGGCATGGTGTTCCAGAACTATGCGCTGTTTCCCCACATGACCATCGCCGAGAACCTGTCGTTTCCGCTGGAAGTGCGGAAGATGGGCAGGTCCGAGCGCGAAGAAAAGGTCAAGCGGGCACTCGACATGGTCGAGATGGGCGCCTTTGGCGGCCGGCGTCCCGCGCAGCTGTCCGGCGGGCAGCAGCAGCGGATCGCGCTGGCCCGCGCGCTGGTGTTCGAACCGGAACTGGTTCTGATGGACGAACCTCTGGGTGCACTGGACAAGCAGCTGCGCGAGAAGATGCAGTTCGAAATCACCCACCTGGCGCACCGGCTTGGCATCACCGTCGTCTATGTCACCCACGATCAGACCGAGGCCCTGACCATGTCGGACCGGGTGGCGGTGTTCAACGACGGCGTCATTCAGCAGCTCGCACCGCCTGACGTGCTCTACGAGGAACCGGCCAATAGTTTCGTCGCCCAGTTCATCGGCGAGAACAACACGCTGGAAGGCGAGGTCAAGGAAATCCGCGACGGCATCGCAGTGGTGAAGCTGGACGATGGCGAGTTGATCGACTGCAAACCGGTCAATGTCGGAAAGCCGGGGGAACGGACCCGCGTTTCGATCCGTCCGGAACGGGTGGAGTACAACAAGGACCGGCTGAAGGCCGGTGCGCACACGCTCAAGGCTGAGGTTCTGGAGTTCATCTACATGGGTGACATCTTTCGCACCCGACTTCGCGTCGCCGGCAACGATGAGTTCATCATCAAGACCCGGAACGCGCCGGACCAGGTTCGCCTGCAACCCGGTGAGCATATCGAAATTGGCTGGCTGCCGGAAGACTGTCGGGCTCTGGACGCCTGATGCGGCACAGTCTGTGCACCCGGCGCCAAGAACCGGGGGCAGATACCTGTCGGAACGAGAATTCAACAAGGAGAGAGACCAAAATGAAGCTATCGAAATTGTCTGCTCTGGTTGCCACCACGGCGCTTTGTGCGCCGGCAGCCTTCGCGCAAGAAATGGCCAACGAGATGACTCTCGTGTCCTGGGGCGGCGCATATCAGAACAGCCAGATCAAGGCTTATGTCGAGCCCTATCTGGAAATGCATCCCGATCTCAAGGTTGTCTGGGACGAAAGCTCGGCCGAGGCCACCGCCAAGATGCGCGCCATGACCGAAGCGGGCAACATCACCTGGGATCTGGTGGACGCCGTGGCGTCGGACGCCATGCGGATGTGCGACGAGGGCCTGATCGAAGAGATCAACCACGACGAAGACCTCGCTCCGGCGCCTGACGGAACTCCGGCCTCGGAGGACTTTGGCGATCTGATCGTCAGCGACTGCTTCGTGCCGCAGATCGTGTACTCGACCACCTTCGGCTATCGCACCGACCTGGTCGGCGACACCCCGCCGGACAGCGTCTGCGCGATCTTCGATCTCGAGACCTATCCGGGCAAGCGCGCCCTGCAGAAACGCCCGATCGACAACATGGAATGGGCGCTCTACTGCGATGGCGTTGCCAAGGACGAGATCTATGACGTTCTGAGCACGCCCGAAGGCGTGGACCGCGCCCTGGCCAAGCTCGACACCATCAAGGACCAGGTCGTCTGGTGGACAGCCGGCGCGGAAACTCCGCAGTTGCTGGCCGATGGCGAAGTGATCATGGGCTCAACCTTCAACGGTCGCCTGTTCTCGGCCATCGCCGAGCAGAACCAGCCGATCGCGATGCTCTGGGACATGCAGTCGTTCGACCTTGACGGCTGGGTGGTTCCTGCCGGCCTGCCCGAAGACCGCAAGGCCCGCGTAATGGACTTCCTCAAGTTCGCAACCGACACGCAGCGTCTGGCGGATCAGGCCAAGTACATTTCGTATGGCCCGGCACGCGCCTCCTCGGCGCCGCTGGTCGGAAAGCACGCCGAACTGGGCATCGAAATGGGTCCGCACATGCCGACCGATCCGGCCAACGCAACCAACGTCCACATCTATGACTATGAGTGGTGGGCCGACAACCGCGATGATCTGGACGCCAAATTCCAGGCCTGGCTGGCCAGATAACCGCACAATTCTGTTGCAAGGGGGCCGGGCGCCCCCTTGCGACCAACACGAACCGGCGACACCTGAGCGCCGAAAAAGCTGCATCAAGCAGCTGATGAACGGGGAAAACGATGGCCGACACGACTCATTCCGGTCCGGTTCTTGCCGCTGACGGAACACCGCTGAAACGCAGCTTGGCGCGCGCCTTGCGCATGCAGAAGCTGCGGGCCTTGCTGCTGGTCGCTCCGCTGCTGTTCTTTGTTCTGATCACCTTCCTGCTTCCGATCGCGGACATGCTGTTCCGGTCGGTCGAAAACAACATCGTGGCGGATACGCTCCCCAATACCGTGGTCGCCCTGCAGGACTGGGATCCGGACTCGGGCGAAGCGCCGGACGAAGCGGTGTTCACAGCACTGGCCGCCGACCTCAAGGTTGCGGCCGAAGAAAAGACACACACCCGCGTCGGCACGCGCCTGAACTATGAAAACCCCGGTGTTTCCTCGCTGTTCCGCAAAGCCGGCCGGCGGGTCAGCAAGTGGGATGAATCGGATGCGCCGTTCAAGGACAAGTTCCTGGACATGGACGAGGACTGGGGCGACATCGCGATCTGGCAGACCATTCAGACCTATTCACCCAAACTGACCGACGGATACTTCCTGAACTCCGTGGATCTGAAAAAAGGTCCGGACGGCGTCGAGATCAGGCCGGAAAACGAACGGATCTACATCAAGCTCTTCATCCGAACGTTCATCATGTCGCTGGTGATCACCTGCGCCTGTATCGTGCTGGGCTATCCCGTGGCCTGGCTGCTGGCCAACCTTCCGTCGCGCACCGCCAATATGCTGATGATACTTGTGCTGCTGCCGTTCTGGACCTCGCTTCTGGTGCGAACCTCGGCCTGGAAGGTGATGCTCCAACAACAGGGCGTGATCAACGAGACACTGGTCTGGCTGGGACTGGTATCGGACGATGCACGCCTGGTGATGATCAACAACCAGTTCGGCACCATCGTGGCGATGACACACATTCTGCTGCCGTTCATGATCCTGCCGATGTATTCCGTCATGCAGACGATCAACCCCTCCTACCTGCGCGCGGCGAAGTCGCTCGGCGCAACCAACTGGACGGCCTTTTGGCGGGTCTACTTCCCGCAGTCGGTTCCCGGTATCGGCGCGGGCAGCATCCTCGTCTTCATCCTCGCCATCGGCTACTACATCACCCCCGAACTGGTGGGCGGCACCAAGGGCGTGTTCATCTCGAACCGGATCGCGTTCCACATCTCGACCTCTCTCAACTGGGGGCTGGCCGCGGCGCTGGGCACAATCCTGCTCGCGGTGGTTCTGCTGCTCTACTGGACCTATGACAAGATCGTCGGCATCGACAACGTGAAGCTGGGATAAGAGACAATGGCCCTTACGATCGTCCAACCTCAAACCCCCGGATTTGTCGCAACCGTGGCCGCCTGCGCCGGAGGACTGTTCGGCCTCTTCGTCGGCACGGCCCAAGGCTCCGGCCTTCTCGGTGTCGTTGTCGGAGCGGCGCTGCTGGCCGCACTGGGCTTTCTGCTTGCAGGGATGCGGGACAAGGAAAAGACCATTCGCTGGATCCTGTTCGCGGTGTTTCTGGTGGCAGGCTTCGTGCTCGGCGGCATCTCGGCCGCGCTGGTGGGCGCCTTGTTCGGCTGGTTCGCCGGGTGGTTCATCTTCTGGCTGGCCACGTCCCGCTACCGTACGACTCTGCCGCCCTATCTGACGGCGGGGCAGGTGCTGTGGCACTATACCTTCCGGGTCATCTGCGGCGCGATCTTCGTCTTTCTGATCACTCCGATCCTGGTGGTCATGCCGCTCAGTTTCAACGCGCAGGACTTCTTTACCTTCACGCCCGAGATGCTGCGCTTTGACCCTGCTGGCTATTCGATGAAGCACTACGAGGACTTCTTCAACAACCCCGACTGGCAGCAGGCGCTCTGGAATTCGCTCAAGATCGCGCCGATGGCGACCCTGCTTTCGGTCGGCTTCGGCACCCTGGCCGCCATCGGCCTCAGCCAGCCCTACGTGCCGTTCCGGCGCGCCATCATGGCCATCCTGATTTCGCCGATGATCGTGCCCCTGATCATCTCGGCCGCCGGCATGTATTTCTTCTACAGCCGCATCGGCTTGCAAGGCACGTATTTCGGCGTCGTCCTGGCGCATGCCGCATTGGGCATTCCGTTCGTGATCATCACGGTGACGGCGACGCTGGTGGGCTTTGACCAGTCGCTGACGCGGGCCGCCGCGAACATGGGGGCCGGTCCCGTCACCACCTTCTTCCGCGTGCAGATGCCGCTCATTCTGCCCGGCGTGATCTCGGGCGGGCTGTTCGCCTTCATCACCTCGTTCGACGAAGTGGTCGTGGTTCTGTTCGTCGGCTCCGCCGGACAAAAGACCCTGCCCTGGCAGATGTTCACGGGCTTGCGGGAACAGATCTCGCCGACGATCCTTGCGGTGGCGACGCTCCTCGTCGTGATCTCGATTGCGCTTCTGACCACGGTCGAGTTGTTGCGCCGCAGGTCGGAACGGCTCAGGGGCATGACGCCCAGCTAGAACAAGGGGGCCGGATGGCCCCCTTCGGTCATCTCAGACTTTCGAGCAACTGCAGCGACGGATATCCATCCGGCAAGAGACCCTGTGCCAGTTGATACGATCGTACCGCGTTGATGGTGAGCGGTCCGATCCGCCCGTCGATCTTCTGCGTGTCGAACCCGGCCGCGGTCAGGCGTTGCTGCAGTTCCTTGCGTTCGGCAAAGGTCAAGGCCCGGTCGCCGCGCGGCCAATCCGCCTGGATCGCCGCCCCGCCGCCGATGCGGTCGGCCAGATGGCCCACGGCAATCACATAGGCATCCGCGGTATTGTAGCGTTCCAGCACCTCGAAATTGTCGAAGATCATGAAAGCCGCGCCATGGCCGCCCGCCGGCAGCAGGATCGAGGCCGGCCCATGATCGGGCACTTGCCGACCGTCGATGCCGACAACCCCCAATGCGGCCCAGTCCGAAGGCGACCGCGTGAGGTCGCGCCGCGCCGTGGCATAATCGAAACCCTTGGGCAGCCGAACCTCGACGCCCCAGGGCTGTCCCTTGGTCCAGCCGAACCTGGCCAGGTAGGACGCGGTCGAAGCAAGCGCGTCCGTGGGATCGTCCGACCAAATATCCCGCTTGCCGTCACCGGTGAAATCGACCGCGTGCTCAAGGTAGGAGGTCGGCATGAACTGCGTATGCCCCATCGCCCCGGCCCAGCTTCCATTCATCTGCGCAGGTGCAACATCGCCCGCTTCGAGGATCTGGAGGGCCGCGATCAACTGCGTCTCAAAGAACTGCGCGCGCCGCGCGTCGAAGGCCAGCGTGGCCAGCGAACGGATGGTGTTGTTGCCGCCCCGGAACGTGCCATAGGCGCTCTCCAGCCCCCAGATGGCGGTCACGACTTCCTTTTCGACGCCGTATCTGGCCTCGATCCGCTCCAGTGTCGCCCCGTGCCTGTCCAAAGCGGCCTTGCCGTTCTGAACCCGCGCCTCGGACACCGCGGTGTCGAGATAGTCCCAGATGGTCTTGGTGAATTCCGACTGGTTGCGATCCAGCCGGACCACATCCCTGTCATAGGTCACGCCGCGAAACGCCCGGTCCAGCGTCGTTGGCGAGATCCCATGTTGCTGGGCGCGCAGCTTGAACGCGCCGATCCACGCCTGAAACCGCGCGTTCGAGGCGTTTGCCGCCACCGGTTCACCTCCGTTGGCCGGGCGCAGCGCCGGGCGCAAGGACGCTGTCAGGTCGGCAGAAGCCAGTTGCAGGTTGCCTTCGGCCCGTCTTTCCTTTGGCCGCGCAAAACTTGTCGATGTGTCCGCTGACACGCCTGTAGCCCATATTGCGGCGAGGACGACGCCACTCACGCATGTTCGCATTCCGGATTTTCCCGATTGTCTGCTCTGCCCCGAGGATACCGCGAATCCCGCCTCCGACAAAGGGATTACGACTCTGCCCCGCGATCTTTCGCCGCCCGCCCGGACCGGAGCGGCTTGAGTGGGTGGAACGCGACCTTCAGGCGATAACCGCCTTCCTGTGGCAATCCCCGTTCCTGATGGGTGCCAAACCGACATCCGCCGATCTCGGCGTGGCCCCGATGCTTGCGGCGATGCGGGCGACGCCGGTCGAAACCCGCCTGACGCGGCGGATCCGGGGGGACGCGTTACTGGGCGCCTACAACGAACGCATGGATCGCGCTATAACCCTGCCATGAGACCATTTGCGGATCCTGCGGTGGCTGCCGCCTTCGATGCCTTTCCGGCGCACACGCGCCAGGGCGTGCTGGCGCTGCGCGACCTGATTTTCGAGACCGCCGACGGCATCCCTCAGGCGCAGCCATTGGAGGAGGCGCTGCGCTGGGGCCAACCGGCCTATCTCGCGCCGCGCGGCACGACCATCCGCCTTGGGTCGCACAAATCGGCAAACTTTGCCCTGTTCGTGCATTGTCAAAGCCGGTTGATGGGCGATTTCTCGTCCGCCTTTCCCGGCGACGACCGGATCGACGGCACGCGCGCCATCCTGTTCGACACATCGGACCAGATCGACGGCACCCGCCACGGCTGGCTGATCGCGCGGGCGCTGACCTATCACCTCTGACGGCGCTTGCGTTCGATCTTGCGCCGGATCTTGTCCTTCTTGCGCTTAGTGCCGGCCACCTTGCGCCGCACGCCGCGACCGGCTGGCGCGCGCCCGCGCGGCAGGGCCTGATCGTCGATGGACAGCAATTCCAGTTCCAGCCCGCCGGTGACAGGAACCGCCTCGGTCAACCGGACGGTCACGCGCTGGCCTATGGCGATCAGCAGACCGGTATCCGACCCCATCAGCGTTCCCGCCTCGCGGTCGAAATGGAAGAACTCCCGCCCCAACGAGCGCACCGGCACCAGCCCGTCCGCACCGGTCTCGTCCAGCTTCACGAAAGCGCCGAACCGGGCGATGCCGCTGATCCGGCCGGAGAATTCATTGCCCACCCGCTCGCTCAGATATGCGGCCAGATACCGGTCGTTCGTATCCCGTTCCGCCATCATCGAACGACGTTCGGTATCCGAGATGTGGTTTGCGGTTTCCTCCAGCCGCTCGATTTCGTCCTGCGTCAGCCCATCCTTGCCCCAACCATGCGCCGAGATCAGCGCACGATGCACGATCAGATCGGCGTAGCGCCGGATGGGTGAGGTGAAATGCGCATAGTTCCTCAGTGCCAAACCGAAATGACCGAAGTTCTCGGGGCTGTAATAAGCCTGCGCCATCGACCTGAGCGTGCTGAGATTGATCAGTTCGGCGTCCTCGGTCCCGGCCGCGGCATTCAGCAGGGCGTTGAGGTGGCGGGTTTGCAGAACCTGCCCCTTGGCCAGCGTCAGCCCGGCGGCCTGCGCCGTTTCGCGCAGCGCCTCGAGCTTCTCCGGGGCCGGCTCCTCGTGCACACGGAAGATCAGCGGGCTGCGTTTGGCGATCAGCGTTTCGGCGGCCGAGACATTGGCGAGAATCATGAATTCTTCGATCAGACGGTGCGCGTCGAGTCTTTCGCGAAACGCCACGCTTTCCACATGGCCGTCATCGCTCAGCACGATCTTGCGCTCGGGCAGGTCCAGATCGAGCGGTTGCCGCGCCTCGCGCGCCGTCTTGAGCGCGCGGTAGGCCGCGTAGAGCGGGTTGAGCACCCCGTCCACCAAAGGCCCGGTGCGATCGTTGGGCGCGCCGTCGATGGCCGCCTGCACTTCGGCATAGTTCAGCGATGCAGCCGACCGCATCAAACCGCGAAGGAACCGGTGGCCGATCTTGTTGCCCTCCGCATCGATCTGCATCCGCACCGCGATGCAGACCCGCGGAACTCCTTCGTGCAGGGAGCACAGATCGCCGGACAGCCGGTCGGGCAGCATCGGCACAACACGGTCAGGAAAATAGGTCGAGTTTCCGCGCTTGCGGGCTTCGCGATCCAGGGCCGTTCCGGGGCGGACATAGGCCGCGACATCGGCAATGGCGACCCAGATCACATGCCCGCCCGGGTTCTTCGGATCATCGTCGGGATGGGCATAGCAGGCGTCGTCATGATCGCGCGCGTCCGACGGGTCGATGGTCAGCAGCGGCAGGTCGCGCAGATCCTCGCGGCCCTGCAGCCCGACCGGCTTGCACCGGTCCGCCTCTTCGATCACGGCATTGGGGAAGTCGTCGGGGATACCGTGCTGGTGCACCGCGATCAACGAGACCGCCTTGGGCGCCGACGGGTCGCCCAGCCGCTCGACGATGCGCGCCCGCGGCAGGCCCAGGCGGTTCTTGGGGCCGGACTGTTCGGCTTCGACCAGTTCGCCATCCTTGGCGCCCATCGCCGCCGCGTCGGGCACCAGCCATTCGGTCTGCCCGGCCTTGTCGATCGGTACGATGCGCCCGCCTTCGGCTCCTTTGCGGTAGATGCCGACGATGCGGCGCGGACTGGAGCCGATACGCCGGATCAGGCGGGCTTCGTAATTGTGGTCGTCCTCGTGCACCAGCGTCAGCCGGGCCAGAATCCGGTCGCCTTCGCCCAGCGCGGGATCGCTGGCGCGCGGCAGAACCAGAACGATCGGCTCGACCCCTTCGCCGTGCCATTCCAGCGGGCGGGCGAACAGATCGCCGTCCGCATTGGGCGCCTTGACCTGCAACACGCTGACCGGCGGCAGGCGGTCCGGGTCTCGATAGCTGCGCCGCCGTTTTTCCAGATGACCTTCGGCCTCAAGCTCCTTGAGAATGCGCTTGAGGTCGATCCGGTCCGCGCCCTTGAGCCCGAAAGCCTTGGCGATGTCGCGCTTGGAAGTCAGGGTCGGATGCGCGGAAATCCAGTCGAGGATTTCCTGCTTGGAGGGAATGCGAGTCATGTCCCCGCCGTAGCACGCCGGGCATCGCCCGTCATCGCAAAACCGACCGCGGCCGGCCGCGGTATCCGACCCGTACCAGATCCGCCAGTGTGTCCACGTCGCGCAGCGAATCCAGAAGCGCCACGCGACGGCCCGCAACCGCGTCCAGCGTGTCGGCCAGGGCGTGTTCCGAGGACCATCGCACCGTGTCGAACACGGTCTCGGACAGGATACCGGGGCGTTTCACACCGATCAGCCAGAACCCGCCGTCCATCGCCGGACCAAAGACCAGCTCAGCGCCGCCGAGCGCCTTGAACGCCCGCGCAATGTGGTGTTTGGCGACGCCCGGAATATCTGCGCCGATCAGACAGACAGACCCCTTCGGCGCCGAGCGCAATTGCCGAACCATGCGACGACCCAGATCGCCCCGCCCCTGCCCGGATCGCCGTAAATCGAAGGGCCAGACACGGCTGGCAAGCCCCTCGCGATCCGGCGACACAGCCAGCACGATCAGCCAGCGCGGATCGCGCAGTCGGCGGATCAGCGACCGCGCCTGATGCCGGAACCACCATGCCGCGTCCACCATCCCGGTTTCGCGCCCCAGCCGGGTCTTGACACGCCCAGGTCGCGGTTCCTTGACCATGATGATCAGGGTGCGGCGCATGTCAGGCGAAATATGCGCCGAGTATCCGCGCATAGATCGCCTTCAACTGACGGATCTGATCCACCTCGACGCATTCGTCCACCTGATGCATGGTTCGGCCGACCAGACCGAATTCAACCACCGGGCAGTGGCTTTTGATGAACCGGGCATCCGAGGTTCCACCGGTGGTGGACAGTTCGGGCACCACACCCGTTTCCGCCTCGACCGCCGCCGCAACCAGATCCGAAAGCGGTCCGGGCGGAGTCAGAAAACTTTCGCCGGACACCTTCACGTCCATGTCGATTTCGACTCCGAATTCCCTGGCGATGCAGTCCGCCTGAGCGCGCAACCAGTCCGTCAGGCTGGCCCCCGAATGCAGATCGTTGAACCGGATGTTCACCGCACCGGTGCATTGCGCCGGAATGACATTGGTGGCCGGGTTCCCGGTATCCATGCCCACGACTGCCAGCGTGGACGGGTCGAAATGCTCGGTTCCCTTGTCCAGATCGTGGCTGGCCAGACGATCCATCAGGCGCGCCAAGGCAGGCAGGGGATTGCGGGCGCGGTGCGGGTAGGCCGAGTGACCCTGGACCCCCGTCACGGTGAACCGGGCGGTCATCGAACCGCGCCGGCCGATCTTGATCATCTCGCCCATGCGCTCGGGGCAGGTCGGCTCACCGACCAGACACACCGACATGCGCTCACCGGCCTGCTCCATATAGTCGAGCAGGGCGGTGGTGCCGTGCAGGGCATCGCCTTCCTCGTCACCGGTGACGGTCAGGATGATCGCGCCGTCGGGCGGCGACTGATGGACGAAGTCCGCCGCGGCCGCGACAAAGGCCGCGACGCCGGATTTCATGTCGGTCGCGCCGCGCCCGAAAAGCACGCCGTCGCGGATCTCGCCGCCGAACGGGGGCATGGTCCAGGCCGCTTCGTCGCCGACCGGCACCACATCCGTGTGCCCGTTGAACCCGAAGCTGCGCGGATGACCTTTGCGCCCCCAACGGGCAAACAGGTTGGCGACCCCTGCGCGATCGACGCGGACACAGTCGAACCCGGCCTCGGCAAGCAGCCGGTCCAGCAGAACCAGCGCGCCGCCTTCTTCAGGCGTGACCGAAGGGCAGCGGATCAGGTCGGCGGTCAACTGGACAGGGTCGATCGGGGTCATCTGGCCATCTCGTTCATTCATTCGGGGCAACGACAGACATTCTATGAATCGGGCGGATTGCCAAGACCCGGCCGGGTTTTTTCCCGATCGGGGCAATCCAGGAAGCGGGTCGATCGGGGAACACATCCCATCCCGACCCGGCGCCATGCTTGCTTCACGAGGTCAATCTGCGCTAGAGGGCCGCGAAACAGGTGAAATGGCCGCATGCGCGCGATCCTCGTCATCCTGTGCCTGGCTTTCGTGGCACTGTCTCAACACGTTCAGGCACAAACGCTGACCGTCACTACGGTGAGCCGCCCTCCGTTCTCCTATGTCGAGGACGGTGCCGATGTCGGCTTCTCGATGGAGCTTCTGAACGCGATCGCGCAATCGCTCAACATCGGCTACTCCATCGAAAGGGTGGACAGCTTCGCGGACATGCTCGGTGCGGTCGAGGACAATCGCGCCGACATGGCCATTGCGAACATCTCGATCACCGCATCGCGCGAAACGCGCATGGACTTCAGCCAGCCGATTTTCGAGGCCGGATTGCAGATCATGGTGCCCTCCGATGCGGCGCGGCGTCCGTCGCTGCTGAATGCGCTGCTGTCGCGCGACCTGTTCATCGCCATCGGCCTGGCCTTTGCCATCCTGCTGGGCGGCGGCATGCTGATGTGGTACTTCGAACGGCGCTCGCAGCCCTATTTCGACCGCAAGCTGAACGAGGCGTGGTTTCCGTCCTTCTGGTGGGCGCTGAACCTGGTGGTGAATGGCGGTTTCGAGGAACGTGTTCCCCGCACCGCCTTTGGCCGCCTGTTCGGCGTGGTCCTGGTGATCTCGTCGCTGTTCATCGTGTCGGTATTCACGGCCCGGATCACCTCGGTCATGACGGTCGATGCGATCAGCGGAACGGTGAGTTCGGTAAACGACCTGTACGGCAAGCGGGTCGGCACGATCAACGGCTCGACCGCCGCAAGCTTTCTGGAGCGGCGCGAACTGGACTATGCCGGATACGACGGCCTGGATCCGCTCATCACGGCATTCGAGTCGGGCGATCTGGATGCGGTCGTGTTCGACGCGCCCATCCTGTCCTACTACGCCACGCATGAAGGCCGCAGAACCGCGGCGATGACCGGCGGTGTGTTTCTGCGAGAGAATTACGGCATCGCCTTTCCGTCGGGGTCGCCGCTTGTCGAGGACGTGAATCAGGTTCTGCTGGCCCTGCGCGAAGACGGAACCTATGACCAGATCTACCGCAAGTGGTTCGGCGCAAGGAACTGAGGTTCAGTCCGTGCCGGCATCGTCGAAGAACGGTGTCATCTGCGCGACGATGACGGCATTTTCCTCAAGCGCGCGCTGCATGAGCGCCCGTTCTTCGGCGCCGATCTCGTGGCCTTCGGCCTCCCGCTCTTCCAGCGTTCCATAACCGGTGACATCCAGAGGCGCGGTGTCCGCCTGTTTCAGGATCGCGACCGTTTCGCGCACCGCTTCGGCCTCGTCCACGCCGCTCGCAAAGCACATCAAGGCCGCGCCCGTCGATTTCTCGGGCAGACCGTCGCCCTCTTTCCGGCCGATCTGGACCAGAAGCGTATAGACCTTCTGGCGCGAGGATGTCCTGTTCTGGCTCATGCGCCCGCCATACCTTCGCGCTCCGGTCCGGTCAATCCAAACGGGAACCCGTCCGGGGCCGAAGCGCGCGCCAAGTTTTCGAGGTCCGGAAACCAATGAGTAACCTTCTGCAGCTAGCCAGTGGGCTGACCCTTCAGTGACACGAGGCCCCATGCCCCAAGCCAGCAAGCTCCCGGTCGATACCCAGGCCACCGCCGAAGACATGGCCAACGCCATGTTCGGCACCGGAATCGAAATCGTCTCGGCCAGCTATTCCGGCGCCACGTCGGCGTCGGGCATCTATTCCGACGGCGACACCATTGCTCCCGAAATTACGCCGGCGGACAGCGGCGTGATCCTCTCCACGGGCCGCGCAAGCGACATCACCAACAGCAAGGGTGACGCCAACGACAGTTCCGGCACCAGTACCCGCCACTTCAAGCCGGGCGATGACGACCTGACGGAAATGGCGGGATCAAAGACCTACGACGCCGCGATATTCGAGGCCGAATTCGTCCCTCAGGGCTCGACCCTGACGATGCAGGTCGTGTTCTCGTCCGAGGAGTATCTTGAATATGTCGGCTCGGGCTTCAACGACGCCGTCGGAATCTGGGTCAACGGCCAACCCGCGCAACTCACCGTCGGCGATGGCGACATCACCATCAACAACATCAACGACACGTCGAACGCGAATCTCTACATCGACAACCCCGCGAATGCCGAGGTGGCCAATACCGAGATGGACGGCTTCACCGTCACCTTGACCCTCAAGGCCCCGGTCACGCCCGGTGAGGCGAACACGATCAAGATCGCCATCGCGGATGCCGGGGACGGGCGATACGACTCCAACCTGCTGATCGCCGGCAACTCGGTCCAGACCGCGTTGATCGCCGGAGATGACGCCGTCACGATCTCGGGTGGAGACGAAGAAGTTCTGGACGTCCTGGCCAACGACAGCAGTACGGTCGGTGGTACCTTGACCATCACGATGATCAACGGCGTTCCGGTCAGTGCCGGTGATGTCGTGACGCTCGGCACCGGCGAGGAAATCACCGTCAATGCCGACGGAACGCTGACGATCGACTCGGAGTCCGACGTGGCGGGGTCGAACGTCTTCTCGTACCAGGTTCAGGATCAGGCGGGAAACACCGATACCGGTTTCGTGACCGTTCACACCACACCCTGCTTTGTGGCGGGCACCCGGATCGACACGGCCGCCGGGCCGGTTCCGGTCGAATGCCTCGAAGTCGGGGATCTGGTGTGGACGCGGGACAACGGTTTGCAGCCGGTGCGCTGGGTCGGCAGGACCGAGCGGATCGCAGAAGGCCCACACGCGCCGATCGTGTTCGCCCGCAACGCGCTCGGCCGGCACGACGCCGTCGCGCTGTCGCCGAATCACCGCGTCCTGGTCAGCTCGTCCCTGGCCGAGCTTATGTTCGGCGCACCCGAAGTCCTTGTCCAGGCCAAGCACCTGGTCAATGACCGCAACATCCGCCGTTGTGCCGACGGGCAGCCGATCACCTATGTGCATGTCCTGTTTGACCGGCACGAAGTGATCCGCGGCAACGGGCTGGAATCGGAAAGCTATCACCCCGGCGACCGGACGCTGGAGGCGTTCGACCCGCACACCCGCGCCGAAGTTCTCGCGCTGATGCCCGAACTGGACGCGCCCGGATTCGGCTACGGTCCCACCGCGCGCCCGGCCCTGCGCGGATACGAGGCGATGGCGATGATCCGGGGATAGAAGCGGTCCCGGGCCGTGCCGCGGCCAGATCCGGGCGTGGCACGGCCTGAAGCTGCCATCGCGGCCTGCGTCAGTCGCGCAGCAGTTCGTTGATCCCGGTTTTCGAGCGGGTCTTTTCGTCCACCCGCTTCACGATCACCGCGCAATACAGGCTGATGCCGTTCTTCGAAGGCATCGATCCCGAGACCACCACCGAATAGGGCGGCACCTCGCCATACATGACCTCGCCGGTTTCGCGGTCCACGATCTTGGTGGATTTGCCGATATAGACGCCCATGCCCAGAACCGAACCCTCGCGGATGATGCAGCCCTCGACGACCTCGGAGCGCGCCCCGATAAAGCAGTTGTCCTCGATGATGGTCGGACCCGCCTGCATGGGTTCCAGTACCCCACCGATCCCGA
This sequence comes from Ruegeria sp. BHSB196, assembly GCF_059613135.1. Taxonomy (NCBI): domain Bacteria; kingdom Pseudomonadati; phylum Pseudomonadota; class Alphaproteobacteria; order Rhodobacterales; family Roseobacteraceae; genus Ruegeria; species Ruegeria sp. BHSB196. Next base: position 68,333 of record NZ_JBXWRY010000004.1, on the reverse strand, counting down.
CCCCGCCGGACAGGTGCACGTTCTTGCCGATCTGGGCGCAGGATCCGACCGTCGCCCAGGTATCGACCATGGTGCCCTCGTCCACATAGGCGCCGAGGTTCACGAACGAAGGCATCAACACCACGCCCGGCGCGATGAAGGCCGACTTGCGCACCACGCAGTTGGGCACCGCGCGGAACCCGGCGGCCTTCCACTGGTCGGCGCTCCATCCGGTGAACTTGCTGTCCACCTTGTCCCACCAGCCGCCGCCCTGCGGCCCGCCAGACTGGATTTCCATGTCCTTGATGCGAAAGCCCAGCAGCACCGCCTTCTTGGCCCATTGGTTCACATGCCAGCTGCCATCGTCCAGCTTTTCGGCTACGCGCAGCGAACCGCTGTCCAGCGCGTTCAGCGTGTCTTCGATCGCGTCACGCTGCTCGCCCGTCGTTGCCGGCGTGATCGTATCCCGGGCTTCCCAGGCGGCTTCGATGGCGGCTTCCAGTTGCGCGTTGGACATGGGGCTTCTCCCTGCAGAGTCTCGTGATGTTCCTGTGGCCTATACGAAAGTGGTGGCCGAGGCGCAATGCGACGCGCGCCGCCCCGTTTGCGTCACGCGGGGGCGGCCGACGCCTGCGGCGACTCCGGAAACGGATCGGGGGCGATGTTGGCGCCACAGACCAGCACCGCGACCCGTTCGCCGCCGGCGGGCACATATGCGCCGGACATCAAGGCCGCAAGGGCGGTCGCCCCCGCCGGTTCGACCAGTATCCGGCGTTCGTGCCACAACGCCTTTTGCGCCGCGGCGATCGCGTCGTCGGACACCAGGACCGAGGCGAGCCCGCCCGCAAGCCCGAAACAGATCTCCCCGATCCTCCGCGCCCCCAGCGCATTCGCGGCGATCCCCGACACCTCCACATCCACCGGCGCGCCGGCCTTCAGCGCCGCGTTCAAGGCGCAGGAGGTCTCGGGCTCGACCGCAACGACCTTGCGCGCGCTCTGGAACCACGCCAGCGCCCCTGCGATCAGCCCGCCGCCGCCGACCGCCACCAGAACCGTGTCGGCCTGCAATCCCTGCCCCTCCCACTCGGCGAAACAGGTGCCCTGACCGGCCACGGTCGCCGGCGCGTCATAGGCATGGATCTGCATCGCGCCGGCTTCGGCCTCGTATGCGCGCGCCATGGTCAGGGCGTTGGCATACTCGCCCGGCACCACGCACAGATCCGCTCCGATCCTTTCGATCAACGCGATCTTGGACGGCCCCGCCAGCTGCGGCACGTAAATGCGCGCCGGATGGCCCAAAGTCCTGGCCGCATAGGCCACCGCCGCCCCATGGTTGCCGCCCGAAGCGGCGACGAGGCCCGCCTCGGGCACCGTCCGGCTGAGCAGGGTGTTGAACGCGCCGCGCGCCTTGAAGCTGCCCGTGTGTTGCATGTGTTCCAGCTTCATCTCGACAGGGAAGTCCAAACCGAACCCACGGGTCGAAAGCGCCGGCGTCACCTGAACGTATCCTTCGATGCGTTTGGCCGCCGCGGCGATCTCGGGTTTCCAGTCCATTCTTGCTTCCATCGCACGGCTCCGCTACTGGCGCTCTGCCCGCGAACCCTATAGCTGTTGGGAAAACACGCAAGCAGGAACCCCCACCCATGAAAGAAGACCATCGCCAGAGCCCGTTCCGCGACGCGCATACCGACCGCTCAACGGCGAGCCACGTGCCCGACACGCCGCAGACGCGCTCATCCGCCTACAAGCTGGCCTTTGCCGATGACGACTTCATGTGCCGGGACGAGCTGCGCCCGGTGCGCTTGCAACTGGAGCTGCTCAAGCCCGAGATGCTGATGGCCGAACGCGAGATCACCTCGACCATCGTCATGTTCGGCGGCGCGCGAATCCCCGAACCGTCGCAAAAGCACACGGCACGGACCGAGACCCTGGCCGGGCTGTCCCAATACTATGACGAAGCCCGCGAGTTCGCGCGGTTGATGACCGAGAAATCCAAGGAAAGCGGCTGCCGCGAAAACGTGATCGTCACCGGCGGCGGCCCCGGGGTGATGGAGGCCGGCAATCGTGGCGCGCATGAGGCGGGCGGGTGCTCGATCGGGCTCAACATCGTGCTGCCGCATGAGCAGGCCCCGAACCTGTTCGTGACCCCGGAACTCAGCTTCAACTTCCATTACTTCGCGATCCGCAAGATGCATTTTCTGATGCGCGCCCGCGCCATCACCATTTTTCCGGGCGGCTTCGGCACCATGGACGAAATGTTCGAGTCGCTGACCCTGATCCAGACCGGCCGCATGGAGCGGGTGCCGTTCCTGCTGTTCGGGCGGTCGTTCTGGGAACGGGTCATCAACTGGCAGGCGCTGGCCGAGGCCGGAACGATTTCGGACGAGGATCTCGACCTGTTCCGCTTTGTCGATACCGCGCAGCAGGCGGTGGACCTGATCGAGAACTGGGAACCCGCCCCGCCGCGCGAATCCATTCCCGGCAGGTAGAACGATTCGTGCTAGACTGGCCCCATCGATTTCCAAGGGAGGGGCTCATGGCCTATGTAACGGTTTCCAGCTGGAGCTATGACGACACCCTGGACGAGGCGGCGCTGATCTCGTCCGCAAAGGAAAACCTCAGCCAGCTCAAGGCGATGGGGGCAAGCAGCGGACATCTTGTCCGTGTCGGCCCGACCGAGGGCCTGATCGTCATGGTCTATCCGGACGAGGGCGCCTGGAACCGCGTGCGTGAAACGGTCGAACACATGCGCAAGGACACGGTTGTGCGCGAAGGCGGCGCATTGACCCAAGCCGTGAACGGGCCAGCCCTGGTCTCGGTCTGAGATCGGACGGATCTGAGCCCCTAGTTCAGGTATGCGGGCAGAACGCCAAGCTCCCGCCCCTCGGGGAGTTTGGTGACGACCTGCGTACCCGCCACATCCTTGATGGCATAACCAAATCCCGCCAGCCGGAACTTCCATTCCCGCGGACTCAACGACTTTGCGCGTTCCCGTTTCAGCAGGTCCAGAACACCTGCATCCACCCCCGTGCCTTCGCTGCCAAACTTTGCCATTTTCCCCTCCGTGGCGCTGACCCTGGTTTGGAAACTAACTGTTGAACGGGGCGGAAATGCACCGGGTTTTAGGTAACTCTTTGGCAATTGCCGCGCTTTCCCGGCCACAATTTGGATGCTAAGGCAAAACGGATGACTGGACGGGCAGAGGGCGGATCTGGATGAAAAGGCCGAGGGCGGATGAACCGAACATGGGCAGGATGCTCCACCTGCGCGGCAACGGGCTGACCAAGGGCGATCCCGTCGCGCCGCCCCTGATTCAAAGCAGCATGTACCATCTGCCGGGCGACCCCGAGGGGTTTCCCAGCTATGGCCGCGTCGGCAACCCGACCTGGGAACATCTGGAACACGTGCTGTCCCATATCGAGGACGCCCCCTGTCTTGTTTTCCCTTCCGGCATGGCCGCAATCTCGGCCGCGCTCTTTGCCACGGTCCGGGCCGGGCATCGGGTGCTGATTCCCTCGGACGGATACTATGTCACGCGGCTCTTGGCGGACCGGTTCCTTGCTAGGCTGGGGGTGACGGTCGAACAGCGCCCCACGGTCGGTTTTGCCGACGGCGGCTTTGACGGGTACGACATCGTGTTTGTCGAAAGCCCGTCCAATCCGGGGCTGGACATGATCGACATCGCCGCAGTGGCCGATGCGGTCCGCGCCGCCGGTGGCCTCACCATCGCCGACAACACCACATTGACGCCGCTCGGGCAGCGCCCGCTGGATCTGGGCATCGACATTGTCGTGGCCTCGGACACCAAGGCGATGGGCGGGCATTCCGACCTGCTGATGGGCCACGTCGCCAGCCGCGATGCCGATATCATGAATTCGGTCGCGGAGTGGCGCAAAGCCGCGGGCGCGATCCCCGGCCCGCACGAGGCGTGGCTGCTGCACCGCGGGCTGGAAACGCTGGAGGTTCGATTCGAACGGATGTGCGCAACCGCTGGGCTGTTGGCCGAGCGGTTGGCCGCGCATCCGGCAATCCGCCGGATCCGGTATTCCGGCCTGACGCAAGACCCGGCGCATGAACTGGCCAGGTTGCAGACTCGGCGGTTCGGGTTTCTGCTGTCCCTCACATTGGACACCGCGGAAAACGCGGAACGGTTCATCGACGAATGCCCCCTGATCCGGCCCGCAACGTCCTTCGGCGGCGTGCACAGTTCGGCGGAAAGGCGCATCCGCTGGGGCGATGCGGTGGATCCGGCCTTTGTCCGGCTGTCGGTGGGGTGCGAACCTGCCGAGGAGCTTTGGCATGCGATCGAGACGACGCTCGACCGTCTGGCCTAGCGCGGGCGCTACTTTTTCTGTTCGCGCAGTTCCTTGAACACGTAGATCGGCAGGATGATCCCCGCGATCAGCGCGCCGAGCCAGACAAGCAAGGTGGCGGCCAGCAGATTCGAGATGCCGCCGACGGTCAGACCGGTCGTCACGAAATCCGTGATCAGAAGCCCCAGAAAGGTCACGATCAGCGCGACACCGCCCTTGAGGGCCGGGATGTTCTTTTCGCTGACCCGCGTGATCAAGGGTTCTGCAATGACCTGAACCAGGGTGAAGACGATCACCACGATGATCAGCGAAAGCGGAGCAATGGAAAACCCCTGAAGCAGTGCGGCGGCCAGAAGCAGGCCGATCGCATTGCCGATCAGCAGCGCAACGGCCTGGAGAATTCGTCGAGACATGGGAAATGACCCTGTGTTGCAATATCATCCGTTCCGGATGCTACCCACGGAACCGTCCGATTTCACGAACTATTTTCGTCGGCCGCGCAAAGCGTGCGATCATCCGGGCTGCGCCAGGACCATCGTCCAGAAGTTGCGGCCATTGCCCTGTGCAACGCCGATCCCGATATGCACGTATCCGGGGTTGAGCATGTTCTTGCGATGCCCCGGTGATTTCATCCAGTCGCGCACCACGTCCCGGGCGGTTCTCTGATAGGCCGCGATGTTTTCGCCGACGCTGCGCCACTCATACCCCGCCCGGCTTGCCCGCGCGCCGATACCGGACCCGCGCGCGCCCCGATGCGACAGCTTTCCCTTCCTTGCCATCCAACAGGAATGCGCCTGCGCCGCCTGCGTCAGACGCGGGTCCGCTGTGACCGGAGCCAACCCGGCGTTGCGGCGTTCGGCATTCGTCAGTTGGATGACCTCGGTTTCGATGGTCCGGGTCGTCCGGTCGATCGAGCAGGCATCCGCACCGAAGGGCCAACTCAACAGGGCGGCCATCAGCATCGCGGTCACGAGCCGCCTGTGACCGCGTTCCGGTCGCGCCTCGGGCTTGACCCGGAGCATTGCTAGGCCGCGCCGGATCCGCCCGAAACCTCGGCGGCGATCTGTTTGCTGGACTTGCGGCCGCGTTCCGTCGCTGATTTCAACTGCCCGCAGGCCGCCATGATGTCCTCGCCCCGCGGCGTACGGATCGGCGAGGCATAGCCGGCCTGATAGATGATGTTGGCGAAGGCGCGGATGCGGTTGTTCGAGCTGCGCCTGTAGGGCGCGCCGGGCCATTCGTTGAACGGGATCAGGTTGATCTTGGCGGGAATCTTGTGCCGCTTGATATGGTCGATCAGACGGTGGGCGTCGTCGTCGGAATCGTTGATCCCGTCCAGCATCACGTATTCAAAGGTGATCCGCTCGGAATTCGACGCCTTGGGATACCGCGCCAGCGCCTCAAGTAGGGTTTCGATGTTCCAGCGTTTGTTGATCGGCACCAGAACGTCGCGGGTTTCATCGGTCGTGGCGTGAAAGGAAATCGCCAGCATGCACCCTATTTCTTCGGCCGTGCGCGCGATTTCGGGGACCACGCCCGAGGTGCTGAGGGTGATGCGGCGGCGTGACAGAGAGATGCCTTCGGGATCCATCGCGATCTTCATTGCGTCGCGGACATTGTCGAAATTGTAGAGCGGTTCGCCCATGCCCATCAGGACGATGTTGGACAGAAGCCGGGTTTCGTTCTTGGGCTCGCCGGGTTTCGGCCACTCGCCCAGATCGTCGCGCGCCATCATGATCTGGCCCACGATCTCCGCGGTTGTGAGGTTTCGTACAAGTTTCTGGGTACCGGTATGACAAAACGTACATGTCAGGGTGCACCCGACCTGAGACGAAATGCAGAGCGTGCCGCGATCTTCTTCGGGGATGTAGACCACTTCGACCTCGTGCCCGCCGGCGATGCGGACGAGGTATTTCCGGGTGCCATCGGACGAGACCTGGCGCGTCACGACTTCGGGGATCTCGATGGTGAAATGCTCGGCCAGCTGGGCGCGGTAGGATTTGGCGAGGTTGGTCATCTCCGAGAAATCCCGGACCCCCCACTGATAGATCCACTGCCAGATCTGGTTCACCCGCATCCGGGCCTGTTTCTCGGGTGTGCCATGTTCGACCAGCACGTCGCGCAGGCGGTCGCGGGTCAGGCCCACGAGATTGATCTTTCCCCCTGCCGGAAGATTGCGGGGGAGGGTCAGGACATCCTGGGTGATCGGCGCTTTGGCGGACATGGTCGGGCACTCGGGCTGCGGCTATCGAATGCGCCTCTATATAGGAATGCGCGCAAAGATCAAAAGATTTCGCAGGACGGCCCCGCCCTATTGCGCCATGCGCAACAAGTCTTCGACGCGGGCGCGGCCCAGTTCGATCCGGCACGAGGTGATCGCGATGCCGGTGCCGGACCCGCCGCCATAACTCGCCCCCACCGCGTCGCATTGCGCGTCGCGATAGGCGAGCCAGGCGGTCTGCGCGGTTTCGAGCGCAGGCAGCGCGGCGGGCCGTCCCGTCACCTCGTCCAATTCCTGCGCGGCGCTGGTCGCGATCTCGACGGCGATCCCCAGGGCGGCATCGACGCGGGCTTCCATCTCGCCGACGCAGGCGCCGATTTCGACCTGCGATCCGAATTCGCTGCATTCCAGCGAAGGATCGGCCTGTGCGGCGAGCGGAAGCATGAGGAGTGGAAAAAGCAGGCGCATTGTCGATATCCCTTCGTTTCAACCGGTGAGCACGTCGAAACCTATCACGGGAACACTGCGTGTCACGGGTGCGGCCGCGCTCCGCCTGATGGGCGCTCACGCCCCCCAGGTGTCGCTGAGCCGATAGCCGCCGGGCCAGGGGTCGGCGGGGTCGAGCATGTGCTGGTGCGTTCCGGTGATCCAGGCCCGCCCACCGATTTCGGGCAGGATGGCGGGCCGGCCGTTCACTTCGGTCTGCTCGACGATGCGGCACAGGAATTCGCTGTCGATGACCGAGCGGGCGCGATAGGTGTCCTGCGCCTGCATGATACCTTTGGCCAGCAGCACGGCCATCCGCGCCGAGGCGCCCGTGCCGCAGGGAGAGCGGTCAAGCTTTCCGGGTTTGATCGCCACCGTGTTGCGGCCGGTCAGGACATCGCCTTGCCGCGTCAGCGGACCGGCGATCTGGCAGAAGGATATGTGGTTCCAGTCGGCGTCCGGGTGGCGAAATCCCAATTGGGCATTGGCGGCCTCGGTGATGCGTGCGCCGGTGCGGGCCAGGTCGGCGGCCTCGTCCGGAACCAGGTCAAACCCCAGATCCTGCGCATCGACGATCACGAAACTGTCGCCACCGAACGCGGTATCGACGCGCAGAGTGCCGATGCCTTCGACTTCGATCCGCGCGTCGAGCTTGTCGGCAAAGCTTGCGACGTTGCGCACGAAGATCCGCTCGGCCTTGCCGCCGCGGCACTCGGCACGGACGTGCACGAGCCCGCCCGGCGCCTGCAACGTCAGACGAGTTTCAGGTTCGGTCATCGGGAGGATGCCGCTGTCGAGCAGCACGGTGGAAACGCAGATCGAGTTCGAGCCGGACATCGGCGGCGTGTCTTCGGGTTCCATGACGATGAAAGCGGCATCGGCCTCGGGATGTTTCGGCGGCACAAGCAGGTTCACATGCCGGAAGACGCCGCCGCGCGGCTCGTTCAGGACGAAGTTGCGCAATGTCTGGTCCCGCGCGATGAAGCTGCGCTGATCCCACAGGGTTTCACCCGGTGGCGGGGCCACGCCGCCGACGATCACATCGCCGACCTCCCCCTCGGCATGGGCCGAGATCACGTGGATGGTCTTGCTGCTGCGCATGGGGTGTCCTTTCGAAGACCGGTCGGAAGAAATGGCAGAAAGAAGGCCCCGACCGCAACGGCGGGGCCATTCACGCGCGCGTGGCCGGGCCTCAGTTGGCGCAGCGCTTTTCGGCGTCCTCGTACGCGGCCGTGAAGCCCAGCAGCGAGAATGTGTCCTTGGTCTGGGTGCCGCGCGCCGAACGGGCGGTCAGCACCGCCTCGGTGCCGCGTTTCAGGGCGGTGATGATCTTGGCGTCATCCGCCTCGGTCGCGGGCCAGGCCCATTCGCCTTCGGTAAAAAGCTCGAACTCGCTGCCATCCACCGCCAGATTCACGGTCGAGCCGGGCGCGAAGGGATAGCCGCCGGTGAACGTCACCTGGCCTTGTACATCGGCCTTGGGCCGGAAGAACACGAACAGCAGGATGTCGCTGCGGCGCACCGACACCACGCGGCCGCCGCGGGTGTTGACGGTTTCCTTCGGCGCCGAAACGCTCCAGCATTCGGTCGGATCGTCTTCGACGAAGACGCTCCAATCGGTCTTGGCCGCGACCCGGTTGGTGCTTTGCGCCTGCTGAGCGATTGCGGTGGTGGCCATTCCGGCCATGCACAGGCCCGCGACGACATTGCGGACGAGCTTTGATCCCATTTGTCCAGCCTCCTAGCCCGACTTCTACCTCAAGTTTCCCGGGTGCGCGTTCCGGTCTTGGCGACCTGTCTCGTGTTGCGCGTCCCTTCGTTTGCCGACATACACACACTAACGCAGGTTTCACCATGGGTGAAAGGGCGATTGGCAGAAATTTGCGCAGTCAGAGAGAGGACGTCATGACGCAGCCCGTACCGATGACCGAAGTTTGGCGCGGCCCCTTTCTGGAGAGCCTGCATCTGGGTCATGCCGTCATTTGCGACGACACCGGCCAGATCGTGCAGAGCTGGGGGAATCCGTCCGCGACGATCTATCCGCGAAGCTCGGCCAAGATGATCCAGGCGCTGCCGCTGATCACCACCGGCGCGGCGGCGAAATACGGGCTGGGGTCGGAACATCTGGCGCTGGCCTGCGCCTCGCACAGCGGCGCGGCGATCCATACCGAGCGGGTGTCGGCCTGGCTGGACCATCTGGGTCTGGGCGAGGAAGACCTGCGCTGCGGCCCGCAGGAACCTTCGGACATGGCGGCGCGCGACGGGCTGATCCTGGCGGATGACACGCCCTGCCAGTTGCACAACAACTGTTCGGGCAAGCATTCCGGGTTCCTGTCGGTGGCCCAGCACATGGGGGCCGGACCGGAATATCTGGAGATCGACCACCCGGTGCAGCAAGCCTGCCTGGCCGCCTTCGAGGAGGTCACGGACGAGACCAGCCCCGGTTACGGGATCGACGGCTGTTCGGCCCCGAATTTCGCGACCACCGTGCATGGTCTGGCGCGCGCGATGGCCTGGTTCGCCTCGGCCGCGGACCGCGCCGACCGGCAGAGCCGGGCCGCGGCGGACTTGACCGCGGCGATGATGAAGCACCCGGAACTGGTGGCGGGCGAAGGCCGGGCCTGCACTGAACTCATGCGCGCGATGGGGGGACGGGCCGCCATCAAGACCGGGGCCGAGGCCGTCTTTGTGGCGATCCTGCCGGAAAAGCGGATGGGCGTGGCGTTGAAGATCGCGGACGGCACCACACGCGCCAGCGAATGCGCGGTGGCCGCGATTCTGGCGCGCCTCGGCGTGCTGGACCCGGAGCATCCTGCGGCGCGCAAGTTCATGAACGCGACGCAGTACAGCCGGCGGGGGTTCGAATGCGGCGTGATCAAGCCGGCCGCCGGGTTTCCCTGACGGCCGGGTGCGCCTCTACATTTCCATGACCTCGGCCACCTCGACCGAGCCGTTGCCGGAAACGACCATGGGGCAGCCCTTGGCCATTTCGGTGGCCGCGCCGATATCGGCGGCCTTGACCACGGAATAGCCGGAAATCGGGTTGGCGCCGCCGTCATCGGCGATGCCGCCGGCGCTGACCGTCTTGGAGGCGCCGACCGGCGCGCCGGGGATGACCACCGCATCGCCCATGTCGGCAAACCAGGCCTGCCACGCGGCCATGACCTTTTGCCCCTCTTCCGGGCTTTCGGGGGCCTTGCCCCCGTGATAGGCAAAGATGAATTCCGGCATTGTCTTACCTCCGTTGCTGAAAACTCAGGTCAGTTGCGCTTCGAGTTTGCGCAGGCAGGATGTCCAGCCCTCTTCGTGGCGGGCGCTGATTTCGTCGTCGCCCAGGTCGCGGTGATCGACCACCAGCCGCGCGCCGGTCTGGGTCGCCCGGACGGTCAGGGTCACATGGCTTTCGTCGCCGCGCCGGTCATCGTCGTCGTGCCAGGCCCAGGTGAACCCGACCGAGTTCGGAGGGTCCACATGGGTCACGTGGCCCGAGACCTTGAAGCGTTGCCCCTCGCCGTTGACCATCACCGAGAACCAGGGACCGGTGCGCGTGAAGTCGAGGTCATGTTCGGGCACATGCACGCCCTCGGGGCCCCACCACTGCAACAGCTTGGACCCGTCGCTGATCCAGCTGAACAGGGTGTCGGTGGGGACGGGAAAATCACGCTCCAGTCTCAGGTCGGCCATGTGTTCTCTTTCTCCAGAAGCTCGCCCAGACGGTCGAGGCTGGTTTCCCAGAATTGCCGCTTGGAGATCGTCCATTCGGCAATCGCGCGCAGACCTTCGGGGCGGATGGAATAGAGCCGCTGCGTCCCGCTGGCCCGCTGCCGGATCAGCCCGGCCTCGCGCAGCACTTTCAGATGGCGCGAGATCGCGGCGCCCGACATGCCCTTGCCCTCGACCAGATCGCCGGCCGGCAGTTCGCCATCCTCCATCAACTGTTCGACGATGGAAAATCGCGTCGGATCGGAAAGCGCCGAAAAGGTGGCCAGAAGATTCGTCATGGCCAATATTTAACACAGATGTTAAATTATGGAAACAGAAACTTCTCCGACGGCGCCGGTCGGGTCAGGATTCGGCGAAGTCGTCGCGGGAATAGCCCTGCACGTACAAAAGCGCGGTCAGATCCCCGTGATTGATCCGCACGTCGCATTGCGCCGCGACCGAAGGTTTCGCGTGCAGCGCCACGCCGGTGCCCGCCCGCGCCAACATGCCCAGATCGTTCGCGCCGTCGCCCACGGCGATCACGTCGGCCTCGGCGATGCCCAGCCTGGCCGTGATCTGTTCCAGCGCCTCGACCTTGGCCTGCTTGCCGAGGATCGGGCGCTGAACATCGCCGACAAGCACGCCGTTTTCGGCCAGCAGCGTATTGGCCCGGTTTTCGTCGAAGCCAAGGGTTTCGGCCACCCGCGCGGTAAAGGCCGTGAACCCGCCCGAGACCAGCGCCGCATAAGCGCCCGCCGCGCGCATGGTCGCCACCAGTTCGCGCCCGCCCGGCATCAGCGTGATGCGTTCGTCGAGCACCTTGCCGATCATCGCGACATCCAGACCCTTCAGCAGCCCGACCCGTTCGATCAGCGCGCCCTCGAAATCCAGCTCGCCGTTCATGGCCCGCGCGGTGATGTCCCTGACATAGGCGCCCACCCCGGCCTCGTCCGCGAGTTCGTCGATGCATTCCTGCCGGATCATGGTGCTGTCCATGTCGGCCAGCAGCATCTTCTTGCGGCGTCCCGAGGCCGGCTGCACCACCAGATCGACGCCCAGAGCCTGAAGGTCGGCCCAGACCGTCCAGCGGTTTTCGGGGATTTCGCTCAGCGTGAATTCCGCCGCCTCGTCCACGCTCAGCCAGACCGCCTCGCCGCCGCCCCAGGCATTGCGCAGCGAATCGACCAGGGCCGGGTCCAGCGATGGCGCGGCGGGATCGGTCAGCAAGGTGGCGACAAACATGGGCAACTCCGGTTTGGTTTCCTGCGCATACCGCAGGCGCAGCAAATCCGCCAGCCGGTGAATCCGGACGGCGCCTCGCCCGGGCGCGACAGGAGAGTCCAGCCGTTTCGCCCCCGCCGCCCGGACGGGCGAGTTTCCGATCGTGGACGCCGGCGTCGCATTTGAACGCCGAAGCGGCGGGTTTTGGCGATTTCGCGCTTGCGTGCCGCAACGCAGCGGAATAGCTCTGTCGGTGGGACACCCCTCCCCAACGAGGGGCGTATATCTGGAAGGGTAACACCAATGACCATCAAACGACCGGCAACGCGGCCGGCCAATCCGCGTTTTTCCTCGGGCCCCTGCGCCAAACCCCCCACATTCGCGCTGAACAAGCTGGCCGGTGCCGCGCTGGGCCGGTCGCACCGCGCCGCCATCGGCAAGGACAAGCTGAAGGCCGCCATCGAAGGCACGCGCGAGGTGCTGGGCATTCCGGCCGACTATCGCATCGGCATCGTTCCGGCCTCGGATACGGGCGCGGTGGAAATGGCGCTGTGGTCGCTGCTGGGCGAACGCAAGGTCGAGATGCTGGCCTGGGAAAGCTTTGGCGCGGGCTGGGTCACGGATGTGGTCAAGCAATTGAAGATCGACGCAGAGGTGAAAACCGCCGACTATGGACAGATCGTCGATCTGGCCTCGGTCGATTTCAACAATGATGTGGTGTTCACGTGGAACGGCACCACCTCGGGCGTGCGGGTTCCGAACGGCGACTGGATCGCCGATGACCGCGCCGGCCTGACCATCTGCGATGCCACCAGCGCCGCCTTTGCTATGGACCTGCCCTGGGACAAGCTGGATGTCACCACCTTCAGCTGGCAGAAGGTTCTGGGCGGCGAGGCCGCGCATGGCATGCTGATTCTCAGCCCCCGCGCGGTCGAGCGGCTGGAAAGCCATACCCCCGCATGGCCGCTGCCGAAGATCTTCCGCCTGACCAAGGGCGGCAAGCTGATCGAGGGCATCTTTTCCGGCGCCACGATCAACACGCCGTCGATGCTGGCGGTCGAGGATTACCTGTTCGCGCTGGACTGGGCGCGCTCGGTCGGCGGGCTGCAGGGCCTGATCACCCGCGCCGATGCCAACGCGCAGGCCATCTTTGAGTTCTGCGACCAGAACGACTGGATCGACAATCTGGCCGAGGACCCGGCCACGCGGTCGAACACCAGCGTCTGTCTGAAATTCACCGACCCGCGCATTCGGGACGGCGCCAGCTTTGCCAAGGCCGTGGCCAAGCGGCTGGAGGCCGAGAACGTGGCGCTCGACATCGGCGCGTATCGCGACGCGCCGGCCGGGCTGCGCATCTGGTGCGGCGGCACGGTCGAGACGTCCGACATCCAGGCGATGCTGCCCTGGCTGAAATGGGCGTTCGAGGCCGAGATCGCGGCCCAGGCCGAAGCCGCCTGACCCCTTTCCCCTGACACGATCCGGGCCGCCACCGGCCCGGCCTTTCTGACCCATTCAAGGACCACGCACATGGCCCCCAAAGTACTGGTATCCGACAAGCTGAGCGAAACCGCCGTCCAGATCTTCCGCGACCGCGGCATCGATGTGGATTTCATGCCCGACGTGGGCAAGGACAAGGAAAAGCTGGCCGAGATCATTGGCGACTATGACGGTCTGGCAATCCGCTCGGCCACGAAAGTGACGGAAAAGATCCTGGAAAAGGCCGACAGGCTGAAGGTGATCGGCCGCGCCGGCATCGGCACCGACAATATCGACAAGGAAGCCGCGTCGAAAAAGGGCGTGATCGTGATGAACACGCCGTTCGGCAACATGATCACCACCGCCGAACATGCCATCGCGATGATGTTCGCCGTGGCGCGGCAGATCCCCGAGGCCAGTGCCAGCACCCACGCGGGCAAATGGGAAAAGTCCAAGTTCATGGGGATCGAGCTGACCAACAAGACGCTGGGCGTGATCGGCGCGGGCAATATCGGCGGCATCGTCTGCGACCGGGCGCAGGGCCTCAAGATGAAGGTCATCGCCTATGACCCGTATCTGAGCGAAGGGAAGGCCGACAAGATCGGGGTCGAAAAGGTCGAGCTTGACGAGCTTCTCAAGCGCGCCGATTTCATCACCCTGCACGTGCCGCTAACCGATCAGACCCGCAACATCCTGAGCCGCGAGAACCTTGCCAAGACCAAAAAGGGCGTGCGCATCATCAACTGCGCGCGGGGCGGTCTGGTCGATGAGGAAGCCTTGGCCGAGCTTCTGAAATCCGGCCATGTGGCGGGCGCGGCCTTTGACGTGTTCAGCGAGGAACCGGCGCGGGAAAACCCGCTGTTCGGCCTGCCCAACGTGGTCTGCACCCCGCATCTGGGCGCGGCGACGACCGAGGCGCAGGAGAACGTGGCGCTGCAGGTGGCCGAGCAGATCTCGAACTATCTGCTGACCGGCGCGGTCGAGAACGCGCTGAACATGCCCAGCGTCACCGCCGAAGAGGCCAAGATCATGGGGCCGTGGATCCGGCTGGCCGGGCATCTCGGCAGTTTCGTCGGCCAGATGACCGACGAGCCGCTCAAGGCCATCAACATTCTCTATGACGGCGTTGCCTCGACCATGAACCTGCCCGCGCTCAACTGCGCGCTGGTGGCGGGGATCATGAAGCGTTTCAACCCCGAGGTGAACATGGTCTCGGCCCCGGTCGTGGCCAAGGATCGCGGGATCAAGATTTCCACCACGAACCAGGACAAATCCGGCGCGTTCGAAGGCTACATCAAGGTGACGGTCGTGACCGAAAAGCGCGAGCGCTCGATCGCGGGAACCGTGTTTTCGGACGGCAAGCCGCGCTTCATCCAGATCAAGGGCATCAACATCGACGCCGAGATCGGCGCGCATATGCTGTATACCACCAACGAGGATGTGCCCGGCATCATCGGTGCGCTGGGCCAGACCATGGGCAGCCACGGGGTGAACATCGCCAACTTCACCCTGGGCCGGTCCGCGGCCGGCGGCGAGGCCATCGCGCTGCTCTACGTGGACGAGCCGGTGCCGGCGGAAGCGCGCGCCAAGCTGGCGGAAACCGGGCTGTTCACCCAGATCAAGCCGCTGGAATTCGACGTGGCGTGATTTGCCGAACCGGACCGCCGCCCCGCGGGGCGGCGATCCGGCCTGATCCGCTGGCACGGAGACAAGGCATTCCGGAGTTCAGACCCGGGCCGCCTGCATACCTCGGGCGGCCCGCATCACCACCAGCCCGAACACGCCCATGGAGCCCAGCGCCAAGAGCGATCCGAATTTGGCCAGCGCATCGCCCCTGCCTTCGAGGGCCAGCGCGATGCCCGGCGTCAGGATCGCCAGCGACACGACCGCCAGGACGAAGTGAAGCCGCGGCAGCCAGCCTTCGCCGGCTTCGGGAACCAGATGGTAGTAGAAGGCGAAAATCGCGCAGCTGACCCAGCCCAGCAGGTTCAGGTGCCCGTGCGCGGGTGACAGGGTATGATCCTGACTGGCGGCCATCTGGATGCCCCAGATCATCCCGCACAGCGCGGACGCCACCGCAATCGCGAAAAACCAGAATGCAAGTCCTCTCATGACCCCCTCCATTGTCATGCAAACAGTTTCGGAGGATGCTGCCGCGATTTTTTCGATATGAAAAATCTATTTTTGGCATTACAGAAATTAACCAGATGAATTTCAGAAACTTCGACCTGAACCTGCTGCGGGTGCTGGACGCCTTGCTGGAAACCGGCTCGACCACCCTGGCCGGCAAGCGGATCGGCCTGTCGCAGCCCGCGATTTCCGCCGCCCTGGGCCGGCTACGGCATTCGCTGGGCGATCCGATCTTCGTCCGGAAAGGACGGCGCCTGGTTCCAACCGACTATGCGCAGAGCCTGAAGGCGCCGCTGCGCGAGCTGCTGGAGAATGCCGAAATCCTGCTGGCCGGGCCGGGCGGGTTCGATCCGGCCACGTCCAAGGCCAGTTTCAAGCTGTCGGGGAGCGACTTCTACGCCGAGCTGCTGTTGCCGCGCCTGGCGGATCACCTGTCGCAACGGGCGCCGGGCATGCGGGTTCAACTGGTGGATCTGGTGCCCGACAACTATGTCAGCTCGCTGGATCAGTTCGGCGTCGATATCGCGATCCTGCCGCGAACCGGGTTTCCCGACTGGATCGACAGCCGGCTGCTGCATCGTTCGCAATTCGTGGTCATCGCGCGGCGCGACCACCCCGAGATCGCCCGGCACGGTCTGAAACCCGGTGACACGCTGCCGCTGGACCTGTTCTGCGCGCTGCAGCACGTGCTGTTTTCGCCCGAGGGCAAGCTGAAAGGGCTTGGCGATGCGGCACTGGACAGGCTGGGACGCACGCGCCGGGTCGCCATGACGATGCCGGTGTTTTCGGGCGTCTACAACGCGGTTTCGCAAAGCGACCTGATCGCGCTGATTCCGAACCAGCTGGCGGAAAAGGTCGCGCCGCGCGTCGGGCTGGACATCTACGCGGCGCCGTTCGATGTCGGACCGGTGGACCTGATGATGATCTGGCACAAACGCGCCACCAACACGCCCGCGCACCGGTGGTTGCGGGATCAGATTTCGCTGCTGATGGCGGATTTGGATCCGGCCCTTCCATCCCGGCATCAAGTGGTCCAGAAACACCGCACCTGCGCGGAGGAAGCCCATGACACGCCCAATCTACGCCATCGGTGACGTGCATGGCCAAAGGGGCATGTTGCAGGCGGCCCTGGCCCGGATCGAGGCGGATGGCGGGCCGCAGGCGCGGGTCGTGTTCCTGGGCGACTACACCGACCGCGGCCCTGACAGCCGGGGCGTGCTGGACATGCTGATCTCGGGCCAGCGCGCCGGGCGCGACTGGATCACGCTGAGGGGCAATCACGACCGCATGTTCGCGCTGTTCATGCAGGACTATCCCGCCAACGACGACCGTCTGCTGATCGGCTACAACTGGTTGCATGAACGTCTGGGCGGGGTCGAAACCCTGGCCTCGTATGACGTGCATGTGCGCGAGGGCGATCGCATATTCGAGGTTCACGAACGCGCCCGCGCGGCCGTGCCGCAAGAGCATGTGGCGTTCCTGGAGGGGTTGGTGAACTATCACCAGGAAGGCGACCTGCTGTTCGTGCATGCCGGCATCCGCCCCGGCCTGCCGCTGGCGCAGCAGGCCGAGGACGATCTGCTCTGGATCCGGCACGAGTTTCTGAACGATCCACGCCCACATCCCTGGCTGGTCGTCCACGGCCACACGCCGGGCCGACGCGCCGAGCATTTCGGCAACCGCGTCAATCTGGACGCCGGTGCGGGATATGGCCGCCCGCTGGCAACCGCCGTATTCGAGGACGGGGCGTGCTGGCAATTGACCGAGAAAGGCCGGGTTCCACTGGCCCGCAATCCGGGCGCGACCGTCCGGTGACATCCGCGCCTGCATGTTTGCCGCCCGCGCCGGTCAGATCTGCGTGGTCATCCGGTACCCGGCGGCGAAATACAGCTTGGCGAAGGTGACGGGGCTGCCCTGAAGCCAGGTGATCCGCTCGGCGGTGAATATGGGCTCGCCCTCGGGCACGTCCAGAAATCCGGCCAGCGTCGTGTCGGCCCGGCTGGCCAGAAAGGTCAGTTCGACATTGGTGAAGGGCACCGTCTGCACCAGCCAGTCATTGGGTCCGATGGTCGAGAAATCCGCCTGTTCGACCTCGGGCACGCTTTGCACCACGATCCAGCGGTCCTCGTACTGGAACGGCGTGTTGTTGGCGTAATGCATGCAGCGCACATGCATCACCTCTTGTCCCGCCTGCAACCGCAGCCGCGCGCTGAGCCATTCCGGCGCGGTCTGCACCTCGGCCGACACCAACGCGTATCTGTAGGTGCCGCCGGCGGCCTCGATCTCATCCCGGACCAGCGGGATGGTGAAGCGGGCCTGCCGTTGCGGCGAGCTGAGAACCCGGGTTCCGGCCTTGCGGCGCCGTTCCAGGAACCCTTCCTCGGCCAGTTCCCGCAGGGCGCGGTTCACGGTGGTGCGGGTGCACGAAAACTCGACCGCCAGTTCCTGTTCGTTCGGCAAGAGCGACTCGGGCCGCCACTCGCCGGAGCGGATGCGCTCCAGGACGATGCGCTTGATGTCGCGATAGCTGGTGTTTTCGGTGGGTTGGGTCATCGGCTGGTTCTGTGGTCTGTTGCGGACTCCGATCAAGTGTTTTCTGTTCAGGCGTCGGCCAGAAGCCGCGCCATCGCGCTGCGGTACCGCGCGATGATGGCATCGCGTTCGACGTGGCGGCCGCCGCGGACCATGTGGCGCCCGGCCGACCACAGGTCGGTGACGACCGTATCAGGCGCTGCAAAGCAGAGCCCGTCGAGCAGCTGGTCGTCCCGCAGCGCGCAGAGCGCGGGATGGGTCCGGTCGATCGCCATCAGATCGGCCAGCCGGCCGGTCGCGATCTCGCCCGCATCGCGCCCAAGGGCCTGCGCCCCGCCGCGCGCCGCCCCGGTATAGAGGGTGTGGCCCACCGAGCCTTCGCCCGGCACCAGAACCGTGCGCGCCATGTCGCGCAGGCGTTGCGAGTATTCCAGCGTCCGCAGTTCCTCGGTCAGCGAGATCCGGACATTCGAATCCGACCCGACGCCAAAGGCCCCGCCGCTTTCGACATAGACCGCGCCGTTGAAGATGCCGTCGCCCAGATTGGCCTCGGTGATCGGGCACAGCCCGGCGACGGCACCGCTTTGCGCCAGCCCGACGGTTTCGGCATCGGTCATGTGAGTGGCATGGATCAGGCACCAGCGGGCATCGACATCCGCATTGTCCAAAAGCCAAGCGACCGGCCGCTGCCCCAGCACGGTTTCGACATCCGCCACTTCCCTGAGCTGTTCCGAGATGTGGATGTGAACCGGGCCGTCCGGCGTCTGCGCCAGCACCGTGGCCAGATCCGACGGAGAGGTCGCACGCAGGGAATGCGGCGCGATGCCGATCCGGGTGTCGGCATTCAGCCCCGGCACCGCGCGGCAGTCCGCGACCAGGCGCAGGAACCGCTCCACGCCATTGCCGAACCGCAGTTGACCGCCCGACAGCGGTTCCTGCCGGACGCCGCCATAGGTGTACAGCACCGGCAAATGCGTAAGCCCGATGCCGGTCTGCGCCGCCGCCGCAAAGATCCGCTGGCTGAGTTCCGACAGCGTTTCATAGGTCTGACCGCCCGGCTGATGGTGGACGTAGTGAAACTCGCCCACCGAGGCGTAACCGGCCTCCTGCATCTCCATGAAGACCAGGGCGGCGATGGCCTCGACCTGTTCAGGCGTCAGACGGTCCAGAAACCGGTACATCAGCGTCCGCCAGGTCCAGAAGCTTTCCTTTCCCGCCATGCGCTGTTCGGTCATGCCGGCCATGGCGCGCTGGAATGCGTGGCTGTGCAGATTGGCCAGCGCCGGCAGAAGCGTGTCCACCCGCGTGTCACCGGGGGTGGGCGCAACGCCCGCCTCGATGGAGTCGATCCGGCCATCGGCAATCTCGATCCGTACGTCGGAGGCCCAATCAGAGCCTAACAAGGCCGTTTTGGCGTGGAGTCCCATGGCGCACTCATTTTGTGTAGACTTTAATTTTATACCCGTATACGTAAAAATCCATCAAGAGGGGAACAAAAAAGATCCGCCATGACCGAAAAAACAGTCCTGCACGGTGCCCGGATCGCCACATTCGATGACCCCGGGACGCCCTACGGGATGATCCCGGAGGGCGCCGTGGCGATCGCGGATGGCCGGATTGCCTGGGTCGGCGCCCGGAACGCCCTGCCCGAGGGGTTTGCCGACTGGCCGCGCGAAGACTTCGGCGGACGCCTGATCACCCCGGCGCTCATCGACGCGCATACCCATGTTGTCTTTGGCGGCAACCGCGCCGTCGAATTCGAGATGCGCCTGAAAGGCGCAAGCTATGAAGAAATCGCCCGCGCGGGCGGCGGCATTCTGTCCACGGTGAATGGAACGCGGGCGGCGTCCGAAGATGAGTTGCTGGCCGATGCGCTGCCCCGCGTCGATGCGCTGATCGCCGAGGGCGTGAGTTGCATCGAGGTCAAGTCCGGCTATGGCCTGGACCACGAAACCGAGCTGCGCATGTTGCGCGCCGCCAGGCGGATCGCCCTGGAACGCCCGGTTCGGGTCGTGACCAGCTTTCTGGGCGCGCATGCGGTGCCGCCGGAGTACAAGGATCGGGCCGACACCTATATCGACGAGGTCTGCATTCCCACCCTGCAGGCGGCCCATGCCGAAGGTCTGGCCGACGCGGTGGACGGGTTCTGCGAGGGCATCGCCTTTGACCCCGGTCAGATCGCGCGGGTTTTCGACGCCGCCCGCGACCTTGGCCTGCCCGTCAAGCTGCATGCCGAGCAGCTTTCGAACCTCGGCGGCGCGAAGCTGGCCGCATCCTATGGCGCGCTGTCCGCGGATCACATCGAATATCTGGACGAGGCAGGCGTCAGGGCGATGGCCGAGGCGGGCACCGTCGCGGTCCTGCTGCCCGGCGCGTTCTATACCCTGCGGGAAACGCAGGTGCCGCCCATCGACCTGTTGCGCCGATACCAGGTGCCGATGGCCCTGGCGACCGACTGCAATCCGGGGTCGTCGCCGCTGACCTCGCTGCTGCTGACCCTCAACATGGCCTGCACCCTGTTCCGGCTGACCCCGGAAGAGGCGCTGGCAGGCGTCACGCGCGAGGCGGCGCGCGCGCTGGGCCTGACCGATACCGGGACCGTCGCCGCGGGCCAGCGGGCGGATCTGGCCGTGTGGAATGTCGAACATCCGGCCGAGCTGTCCTATCGCATCGGCTTCAACCCCCTGCACAGGCGAATTTTCGGAGGCGGTGAATGAGCGTGCTCACGCTTGCTCCGGGCAGCGTGTCGCTGTCCGAATTGGCGGACATCTATTGGAACGAAACGCCGGTGGTGCTGGACGACGGCTGCAAGCCCCGCGTGCAGGCCGCAGCCGCGCGGATCGCCGAGGCGGCGGCAGGGGACGCGGCGGTCTATGGCGTCAACACCGGCTTCGGCAAGCTGGCCAGCCACAAGATCGCGGCCAAGGACACCTCGGCGCTGCAGCGCAACCTGATCCTCAGCCATTGCTGCGGCGTGGGCGAGGCGGTGCCGCGCCGGATGGCGCGGCTGATGATGTCGCTCAAGCTGCTGTCCTTCGGGCGCGGCGCCTCCGGCGTGCGCTGGGAACTGGTCGATCTGCTGCAGCAGATGCTGGCGCGCGGCGTGACGCCGGTGATCCCGGCCCAGGGCTCGGTCGGCGCGTCGGGCGATCTGGCGCCGCTGGCGCATATGACGGCCGTGGTGATCGGAGCCGGCGAGGCCGAAGTGAACGGGACCGTTCTGCCCGGCGCCGAAGCGCTGAGAACCGTCGGGTTAGAGCCGATTCAGCTTGGTCCCAAGGAGGGGCTGGCCTATATCAACGGCACCCAGTTTTCCACCGCTTTCGCCCTGGCGGGCCTGTTCGAGGCCTGGCGCGCGGCGCAGAACGCACTGGTGATCGCGGCCGCGTCCACCGACGCGATCATGGGTTCGACCGCGCCCTTGCAGCCGGAAATCCACACCCTGCGCGGCCATCGCGGCCAGATCGAGGCGGCGCAGGCGATGCGCATGGCGCTGGAAGGATCGGAAATTCGGGAAAGCCACCGCGAAGGCGACACGCGGGTGCAGGATCCCTATTGCATCCGCTGCCAGCCTCAGGTGACCGGTGCGGCCATGGACGTGCTGCGTCAGGCCTCGACGACACTGACCATCGAGGCCAATGCCGCCACCGACAATCCGCTGGTGATGACCGATCCCGACGCCATCGTGTCGGGCGGCAATTTCCACGCCGAACCGGTGGGTTTCGCCGCCGACATGATCGCGCTGGCCGTGTCCGAGATCGGCGCCATCGCCCAGCGCCGCATCGCGCTCATGGTGGACCCGACGCTGAGTTTCGACCTGCCGCCGTTCCTGACCCCCGAACCGGGGCTGAACTCGGGCCTGATGATCGCCGAAGTGACGACCGCGGCGCTGATGAGCGAGAACAAGCATCTGGCCAATCCCTGCGTCACCGACAGCACGCCGACCTCGGCCAATCAGGAGGATCACGTCTCGATGGCCGCGCATGGGGCGCGGCGCCTGGGCCGGATGGTGGAGAACCTCAACCACATCCTCGGGATCGAGCTGATCTGCGCCGCGCAGGGCGTCGAGTTCCGCGCGCCGCTCGCCACCAGCGCGCCGCTGCAGCGGGTCATCGCCCGGTTGCGCGACGAAATCCCACCGCTGGCCGAAGACCGGTTTCTGGCGCCGGAACTGGAAACCGCGAAACGCCTCGTCGCCCAGGGCGCGATCCTGCGGGCGGTCGGTGTCGCGATGCCGGAGCTGGACTGATGCAGGTCTGTGACGTGCATCGCGGCGACGGGCCGGTGGTTCTGGGTCAGCCGCATGGCGGCACCTTCGTGCCGGACGCCATCGCCGCGCGGCTGAACGAGATCGGGCGCGGGCTGGCGGACACGGATTGGCACATAAACAGGCTCTATCAAGGGCTTTTGGCCGATGCGACGGTGGTGCAGTCGCATGTCCACCGCTACGTCATCGACGCTAACCGCGATCCTACCGGCGCGTCGCTCTATCCCGGCCAGAACACCACAACGCTGGTGCCGCTGACCGATTTCGACGGAAGGCCGATCTGGACCGAGGGTCAGGAGCCGTCGGCGGACGAGATCGAGGAGCGGCGGCTGAAATACCACGCCCCCTACCACGCCGCGCTCGAGCAGGAATTGCAGCGCGTCAAGGCGAGATACGGGTTTGCGGTTCTGTTCGACTGCCACTCGATCCGCAGCCGCATCCCGTTCCTGTTCGATGGAACGCTTCCGGACATGAATATCGGTACCGACGGCGGGGCGACCTGCGCGCCCGAGATCGAGGCCGTTGCGCATGAGTTTTCCGCCTCGTCCCCCTACAGCACCGTGCTCAACGGGCGGTTCCGGGGCGGATGGACCACACGCCATTACGGCCGCCCGGCCGAGGGCCTGCACGCCATCCAGATGGAACTGGCTCAGTCCACCTATCTGACAACCGAAGCCCCGCCCTGGCGCTATGACACCGAAAAGGCCGACCGGCTGCGCCGCAGGCTGCGGGACACGCTGGACGCCATCCAAGACACTGCATTGGAGCTTACTTCATGACTGATCCGCGCAAGAACACCCGTGACGTCTATCCGCCCACCGGCCCCGAGTTGAACGCCAAAAGCTGGCTGACCGAAGCGCCCTTGCGGATGCTGATGAACAACCTGCACCCCGACGTGGCCGAAAATCCGCACGAACTGGTGGTCTATGGCGGCATCGGGCGCGCGGCGCGCACCTGGAACGATTTCGATACCATCGTCGCCAGCCTGAAGGATCTGGACGAGGATGAAACCCTGATCGTGCAATCCGGCAAGCCGGTGGCGATCATCCGCACCCACAAGGATGCGCCCCGCGTTCTGATCGCCAATTCCAACCTGGTGCCGCATTGGGCGACCTGGGACCATTTCAACGCGCTCGATCGGAAGGGTCTGATGATGTACGGCCAGATGACGGCCGGATCGTGGATCTACATCGGCACGCAGGGGATCGTGCAGGGCACGTACGAGACCTTTGCCGAGGCCGGGCGCCAGCACTATGACGGCGACCTGACCGGCCGGTGGATCCTGACCGGGGGCCTTGGCGGGATGGGCGGCGCGCAACCTCTTGCGGCGGTGTTCGCCGGGGCCTGCTGCCTGGCGGTGGAATGCGACCCGGACCGGATCGATTTCCGCCTGCGCACCAAATACCTGGACGAAAAGGCCGAGACTCTGGACGAGGCGCTGGCGATGATCGACCGCTGGACCAAGGCGGGCGAGGCGAAATCCGTGGGCCTGCTGGGCAACGCCGCCGAGATCTTCCCCGAGATCTACCGCCGCATGGCCGCAGGCGGGATGCGCCCCGACATCGTGACCGACCAGACCAGCGCGCACGACCCGATCAACGGGTATCTGCCGCTGGGCTGGACCATGGCGCAGTGGCGTGAAATGCGGGAATCAGACCCTAAGGCGGTGGAAAAGGCCGCCTGCGCCTCGATGAAGCAGCACGTTGCGGCGATGGTGGATTTCTGGAACGCCGGGGTACCGACGCTGGACTATGGCAACAACATCCGGCAGGTGGCGCTGGACGAGGGGCTGGAGAACGCCTTTGCCTTCCCCGGCTTCGTGCCCGCCTATATCCGCCCGCTGTTCTGCCGCGGCATCGGCCCGTTCCGCTGGTGCGCCCTGTCGGGCGATCCCGAGGACATCTACAAGACCGACGCCAAGATGAAAGAGCTGTTCCCCGAGAATGAGCATCTGCACCGCTGGCTGGACATGGCGCGCGAGCGGATCGCGTTCCAGGGCCTGCCCGCGCGGATCTGCTGGATCGGGCTGGGCGACCGGCACCGCGCCGGTCTGGCCTTCAACGAGATGGTCGCCAGGGGCGAGTTGAAGGCGCCGGTCGTCATTGGCCGCGACCATCTGGATTCGGGTTCGGTCGCCTCGCCGAACCGCGAGACCGAGGCGATGCTGGACGGGTCCGACGCGGTGTCGGACTGGCCGCTTCTGAACGCGCTGATCAACACCGCCAGCGGCGCCACCTGGGTGTCGATCCATCATGGCGGCGGGGTCGGCATGGGGTTCAGCCAGCACGCGGGCGTGGTGATCTGCGCCGACGGCACCGAGGATGCCGCGCGGCGGCTGGAGCGGGTTCTGTGGAACGACCCGGCTTCGGGCGTTTGGCGGCACGCGGATGCGGGCTACGAGATCGCACGGGACTGCGCCCGCGAACACGGGCTGCGCCTGCCCGGCATCCTGGGATGACCGGGACGGCAGCGGCGGTCATCCGCCGCCGCCTGACGGCTGTTTCCCGAACACGCCCGGATCGCGCCGCCGCTCAGGTCCACCACTGATCGATCGTGGCGATGTCATCGTCGCTCCAGCCGAAGTGGTGGGCGAATTCGTGAACGACCACATGGGCGATCAGGTCGCGCAGCGCCACATCGCCCCGGTCGCGCCACTCGGCCAGGATCGGTTGCCGGAAAAGCCACACGACATCCGGCGGCGGGGCCATGTCGTCAACCGACTTCTGGGTCATGGGAATGCCTTCGTAGAGCCCGGTCAGCTCGTACGGATCGGTGATCCCAAGCTCGTCCAGCATGTCCTGCGCGGGCCATTCCGCGATGCGCAGGATGACGGCCTGCGCGGCGGGGCGGAACGCCTCGGGCAAGGTGGCGACGGTTTCGCGGGCGATCCGTTCGAAAAAGGCAAGGTCATGCTGCATACGGCGGCGGCTCAGCGGTCCGGCGGACCTAGAAATCCAGGTTCTCGACGCTCAGCGCGTTTTGCTGGATGAACTCGCGGCGCGGTTCGACCACGTCGCCCATCAGCTTGGTGAACAGATCGTCGGCTTCGACCATGTCATCCACCCGCACCTGCAACAGCGTGCGCGCATCCGGGTCGAGCGTGGTTTCCCACAGCTGATCCGGGTTCATCTCGCCCAACCCCTTGTAGCGTTGCAGCGTCAGGCCCTTTTCACCCTCTTCGAGGATCGCCTTGAGCAGCGACAGGGGGCCGTGGATCGCCTGCATGCGGTCGCGACGCACAAGGGTCGCGGGCGTGTTGTAGACCTCTTGCAGGCTTTTGGTGAAGCTGCCGGTCTTGCGAGCCTCGCCGGAACGCAGCATCGGGCCGTCGAGAGTGCGGATTTCCTCGACGCCACGCAGGATGCGCGACAGGCGGATGCCGTGATCCTGCGTGATCCGGCCCTGCCAGCCGCGCTCGTATTCCAGCGCGATCAGGTCCAGACGCGCCGCCACCTTGTCGGCCACGCCCTGCAGGTCGGCATCCACCGCGCCGGGCACGAAGGCCCCGGCCACCGCCGCCTGTTCCAGGATGTGGCGGGGATAGTGGGTCGGGAAGGCGTCCAGCACTCGCTTGAGCTGCCGCGCCTCGTCCACGACACGGGCCAGATCCTGCCCGACGATCTCTTCGCCCGTTCCCAGCTTCAGCACCGCGCCTTCGACGCCCTGGTTGATCAGGTAATCATCCAGCGCCGCCTGATCCTTCAGGTAGACCTCGGACTTGCCGCGCGCCACCTTGTAGAGCGGCGGCTGCGCGATATACAGGTATCCGCCTTCGATCAGCTCCGGCATCTGCCGGTAGAAGAAGGTCAGCAGCAGCGTGCGGATATGCGCGCCGTCCACGTCGGCATCCGTCATGATGACGATCTTGTGGTAGCGCAGCTTGGAGATGTCGAATTCGTCCCGCCCGATGCCGGTGCCCAGCGCCATCACCAGATTGCCGATTTCCTGACTGGACAGCATCCGGTCGAACCGGGCGCGTTCCACGTTCAGGATCTTGCCGCGCAGGGGCAGCACCGCCTGCGTGCGCCGGTCGCGGCCGGTCTGGGCCGAGCCACCGGCCGAATCCCCCTCGACCAGGAAAACCTCGGTCTTGGCCGGGTCTTTTTCGGAACAGTCCTTCAGCTTGCCGGCCAGATAGTTCACGTCCATCGCCGTCTTGCGCCGGGTCAGTTCGCGGGCCTTGCGCGCCGCCTCGCGCGCCAGCGCCGCCTCGATGATCTTGCCCACGACCAGCTTGGCCTCGTTCGGGTTCTCCTCGAACCATTCGGCCAGCTTCTCGTTCACCAGCCCCTCGACCGCCGGGCGCACTTCGGACGACACCAGCTTGTCCTTGGTCTGGGACGAGAATTTCGGGTCCGGCACCTTGACCGACAGGACGCAGGTCAGCCCCTCGCGCGCGTCATCGCCGGTGAAACTCACCTTTTCCTTCTTCGCGATGCCGCTCGTCTGGGCATAGTTGTTGATCGTGCGGGTCAGCGCGCCGCGGAAGCCCGCCACATGGGTGCCTCCGTCGCGCTGCGGGATGTTGTTGGTAAAGGGCAGCACCGTCTCGTGATAGCTGTCGTTCCACCACATCGCGATCTCGACGCCGATCTCGTCGCGCTCGCCCTTGATGTAGATCGGCGCCGGCATCATCGGCGTCTTGTGGCGGTCGAGGTATTTGACGAATTCCTTGACCCCGCCTTCGTAGAACAGCTCGGTCTCCAGCCGCTCGGCCGGTCGCTCGTCGATCAGGATGATGCGGACGCCCGAGTTCAGAAAGGCCAGTTCCCGCAGGCGTTTTTCCAGGGTCTCGAACACGTAGTCGAGATTCGAGAACGTGTCGGTCGAGGCGAGAAACCGCACCTCGGTCCCGGTGCGGTCGCCGCAATCGCCCACGACCTTCAGGTGTTCGGTGGTCTCGCCGCCCTCGAAGCGGGCGAAATGCTCTTTCCCGTTGCGCCAGATGCGCAGTTCCAGCCAGTCCGACAGCGCGTTCACCACCGAAACGCCGACGCCGTGAAGACCGCCCGACACCTTGTAGGAGTTGCTGTCGAACTTGCCGCCCGCATGAAGCTGGGTCATGATGACCTCGGCGGCGCTCACGCCTTCCTCGGGGTGGATATCGACCGGAATCCCGCGCCCGTTGTCGGTCACGGAAACGCTGGAATCGGCATGGATCTTGACGGTCACATGGTCGGCATGACCGGCCAGCGCCTCGTCGATCCCGTTGTCCACGACCTCATAGACCATGTGATGCAGACCCGAGCCGTCATCGGTATCCCCGATATACATCCCCGGGCGCTTGCGAACCGCCTCCAACCCTTTGAGAACCTTGATGGAATCCGCGCCGTATTCCGTTTGCGCCTGTGTGTCGTCGGACATTCCGTCTGTACCTATTTTATTTTGCTACTTTATACGTTTTCTGGTGGGGAATGTCACGCGATCCCACCAGATTTTGTGGGCTTGCACCGTTTTCCGCCGCCGCCGTTTCGGGGGCGGATCCTAGGTGAAGGGAAGGATCGCGCCGACCGCGATCAGCAGGGTTCCGGCGACCAGATTCATGCGCCGCAAGGCGGTGGGCGAACCGAGGATCCGGCGCACCCGATCGACAAAGGCCGCCAGGGCCAGGTTGCCGATCAGCGGCACGATCTGCGAAACCGCGACGATGGCCGCCACATCCGGCAGCGTCACCGCCGACAGATCGAAGAAACCCGGCAGGATGCCCATGTAAAACAGCACCGCCTTCGGGTTCCCGAGGATTACCACGAGCCCCGCCAGAAACCCCGCCCATTTACCGGGCCGCGTCAGGCGGCTGTCCAGATGCACCGCCCGATCCGCCCTGCGGATGGTCGTGACGCCAAGCCAGACGAAGACCAGCACCGCCACCCCCTTGAGCACCAGGGCAAGCTGCACCGAGGCCGACGTGACCCAGCCAACCCCCAGAATGGCCAGAACCGGCCACAGCATGTCGCCGACCACCACACCCAGCGTCAGCGGCCAGGCGGCCTGAAACCCGCCCGACAGGGTGCGCGCCGTCAGGGCCAGCCAGACCGGGCCGGGCGTCAGGAACAGCACGAAAACCGCACCCGCATACAGCAGCAGATCGGCAGGCGACAGGGTCACGGGCCCGTCACCGCCGATGCACCGTCGCGTTCGGTCACGTCCAGCACCTGCGCCCGGTCGCCAAGCTCGGCGAACAGCTCGGGTCCGGTGCCGGTCATCCACGCCTGCGCGCCCAGCGCGCAGATCTCGTCGAACAGCGCCGCCCGGCGGGCCGCATCGAGATGCGCCGCGATCTCGTCCAGAAGCACGATGGGCGGCGCCCCGACCAGCCCGGACAGGGCGCGGGCATTGGACAGGATCAGCGAGACCAGCAACGCCTTCTGCTCGCCGGTCGAACACTCCCTTGCCGCAACGCCCTTGGCCGCAAAGACGCCGTGGAGGTCGGTCCGATGCGGCCCGACCAGCGTGCGGCCGGCGGCAAGATCGCGAAACCGGCTTTCTTCCAGCGCCCCGCGCAGATCCGCGGCCGTCGCCGGCATCGCGCCTTCGGTCTGCACCAGCTCCAGCTCCGCCGAGGGAAACGCGGTTTCGGCCCGCTCCTGCGCCGCGCGGATGTGGTCGAGCGCCGCAACCCGCGCCTGATGGATGCGGTGGCCCGCTTCGGCCATCTGCGCCTCCAATGCGCCGTACCAATGCGCGTCCCGCACATTGTCCTTGAGCAGCCGATTGCGCTCGCGCATGGCCTTGTCATAGGCCAGCACCGCCTCGGCATGGCCCGGATCGAAACTCAGCGTCAACCGGTCCAGAAACCGCCGCCGCCCTTCGGCGCCTTCGATCCACAGCCGGTCCATCGACGGGATCAGCCAGACGATGCGCGCCAGGCGGCCCAGATCGACCTGGCTGGCCGGCTTGCCGTCGATCCGCACCTGACGCGGGGCGCCGTCTTCGGACCAGGTCTCGATCTCATGGCGCTGCCCGTTCCGCTCCAGAACACCGGACAGTTTCCAGCCGAGGGCCTCGGGCCGCCTGGCCATCTCCGCCGCGCTCGCCCGGCGCAGCCCGCGGCCCGGCGAAAACAGCGACACGGCCTCCAGAATGTTGGTCTTGCCCGCGCCGTTCGGCCCATGGATCGCGACGGGACGCCCGTCCAGGGACAGCCGCGCCAGCTTGTGCGACCGGAAATGCGAGACCGTAAGCTCGGTCAGGGCCAATCCCATGACCCCTCCCTTCATCTTGCCCAAAATACTCCCGCCGGAGGCGTCGCGCGTCAGCGCGATCAGACGCGCATCGGCATGACGACATAGACCGCGCTCTGGTCGCCGCCCTCGCGCATCAGCGTCGGATCGCCGGCCGAGTTGAACAGGAACACGGCATTTTCGCGGTCCACCTGGGACGCGATTTCCAGCAGGTATTTCGCGTTGAACCCGATCTCCAGGCGCTCGTCGCCATAGGCCACGGCCAGCTCCTCTTCGGCCGCGCCGCTGTCGGGGGCATTGACCGACAGGATCAGCCTGTCGTTCTCCAGTTGCAGCTTGACCGCGCGCGACCGTTCCGACGACACCGTGGCCACGCGATCCACCGCCTGCGCGAATTCGGCGGCATCGACTTCCAGCTTCCGGTTGTTGGCCTGCGGAATCACGCGGGTGTAGTCGGGGAAGGTGCCGTCGATCACCTTCGAGGTCAGCGTGATGTCGGGCGTCGCGAAGCGCACCTTGGTCTCGCTGACCGACACCGCGATGTCCATCTCGTCGTCCTCCAGCAGCTTGCGCAGCTCGCCCACGGTCTTGCGCGGCACGATCACGCCGGGCATGTCCTCGGCGCCGGCGGGCAGGTCGGCATCGATCCGCGCCAGCCGGTGCCCATCCGTCGCCACGCAGCGCAGCACCTTGCCGCCGTCGGCGCCATCGGCCACATGCATGTACACGCCGTTGAGGTAATACCGCGTTTCCTCGGTGGAAATGGCGAATTTCGACTTGTCGAACAGCCGCCGCAGCAACGCCGCCGGGGCCGAGAAATTGGACTGGTATTCCGACGACGCCATGACCGGAAAATCCTCCTTGGGCAGCGTCGCCAGCGAAAAGTTCGAACGCCCGGCATCGACCGTCAGGCGGCCGGCCGCGGCATCGGCGGTCAGCGTCACCAGCGCGCCGTCGGGCAGCTTGCGCACGATTTCATGCAGGGTCGTCGCCGCCACCGTGGTGGCGCCGGCGCGCTCCACCTGGGCGGGGGCCTTGTCCACGACCTCGATATCCAGATCGGTCGCGCGGAACTGCACCTGGTCGCCCTCGGCCTCGATCAGAACATTTGCAAGGATCGGGATCGTGTTGCGCCGTTCCACGACCGACTGAGCCTGCGCCACGGCCTTGAGCAACGCGCCGCGTTCGATGCTGATCTTCATACCCTCAATTCCTCTGACTTAGGCCGGGACTGGCAAACTAGCGGTTTGCCCCTGCGGCACAAGGTTTTTTATGGATTTCTCGAATGGAAAGCCCGGGTCGTCAAGGGGCGCGTGACCGGTTGACCACAGTTCGTGCGCCCGCGCGCACAAGCGAACGCCCCGGATGAACCATCCGGGGCGGAAACCGCGTTGACGGCGGCGGGCTCAGGCTTCCAGCGCCCGGCGCAGGATTTCCACATCCTCGGCGATCTGCCCGTCGGTAAGCTTCAGTTCCTCGATCCGTTTCACCCCGTGCATGACGGTGGTGTGGTCGCGCCCGCCAAAGCGGCGGCCGATTTCCGGCAGCGAGCGGCTGGTCAGCTGCTTGCACAGATACATCGCCACCTGGCGCGGCCGCGCGTAGGAGCGCAGGCGCTTGGGACCTATGATGTCGCTCATGCGGATGTTGTAGTATTCCGAGACCTTGCGCTGGATTTCCTCGACCGTGATCTTGCGCTCCGAGGCGCGCAGCACGTCGGCCAGACAGTCCTGGGTCAGCTCCATGTCGATCTCGCGCCCGACCAGCGAGGCAAAGGCGAACAGCCGGGTCAGCGCCCCTTCCAGCACCCGCACGTTGGTCGAGATGCGATGGGCCAGGAATTCCAGCACCCCGTCGGCGATCTGCAGATCGGGATAGGTGGCCCGATGCTGCTGCACCTTGGTCTGCAGGATGCCGAGGCGCAGTTCGTAGTCGGTCGGATGCAGATCGACCACCAGCCCGCATTGCAGGCGCGACTTCACCCGGTCTTCCAGATCCTTGATCTCGCCAGGCGCGCGGTCGGCCGAGATGATGATCTGCTTGTTCTGGTCCACCAGCGCGTTGAAGGTGTGAAAGAACTCTTCCTGCGTGGAGTCCTTGCCGGCGATGAACTGCACGTCATCCACCATCAGCACATCGACCGAGCGGAACAGGTGCTTGAAGTCCATCATCCGACGCTCGCGCAGGGCCTGGACGAAGCGGTACATGAACTGCTCCGCCGACAGGTAGAGCACGTTCAGATCGGGGCGCTTCGATTTCAGCTCCCAGGCGATGGCGTGCATCAGGTGCGTCTTGCCGAGCCCGACGCCGCCATAGAGAACCAGCGGATTGAACGTCACCGGTCCGCCTTCGGACACACGGCGCGCGGCCGCATGGGCCAGTTCGTTCGGCTTGCCGACCACGAATGTCTCGAAGGTGAACCGCGTGTCCAGGGGCGCGGCCTGCAGCGATTCCATGGCCGTATTGGCCACTTCGATCGGCTCGACATCCGGCTGCTGGCGGGTGGGACCGTTCGGCAATTCGGTGTGATTGACCGGACGCGCGGGCGAGTTCGCGGCGACGCGGAATGCCAGGCGCTGCACCGACTCGCCCGAGGTGTTCAGCTCATAGAGAATGAGGTCCGCGAAGTTCTGGCTGACATAGTTGCCCATGAAGTTGGTCGGCACCGAAAACACCGCGACGCCATCCTGCAGCTCTTCGAATTCCAGCGGCTCGATCCAGGTCGTGTAATTGTTCTTGCCGACCGTCTTCAGCAACTTGTTGCGAAGTTGTCCCCATTTCTCTTGTGTCATCCAGCGCCTCACGCATCCCGTTGTTGGCTTCTTGCCTTATTCATGTCTTTTCCCCGAGTGACCGGGACGGATTCACAAGCGCAGGACACCACGTCGCCGAAATTGCATTCGGCGAGGATACCCGTCGGGTATGTGCAGCAGAAAACCCAAACCACACCGCATCGCCCGCAAGACGAGCGCCCTGATGCCAGGCCACGTGCCACATTCCAGTTTCTTAGACAGGGCTTGAGCACCGGAAAACCCGATGCCCGAAGCAGACCGACGAACCGGCACAAGGGCCGCTTGCCGACATTCGCTCCCGTGCTTGCCTGATGCCCGTCAGGTTCGCCCGAAAACAGCCTGTCCCCCCAAGCGAGTGAATCGCTGAATCAGTGGTAGCAAGAGCGGGTGCGAAGCGGCAACGAAACTCTGATATTGACTCGGCGTTTTGGGGGAAAGAATCTCTCGGTTCCGTGAAGGCGCGGCATTCCGGCAACAGCACGAAAAAAGGCGCCGCGGGACGCGGCGCCTGGTTTTGGTTTTGAAATGCTCGGTTGACGCGAGGTCAACCCAGCGCCTTCACCCGGGCCGACAGGCGCGACATCTTCCGGGCCGCGGTGTTCTTGTGAAAGACGCCCTTGGTGACGCCGCGCATCAGTTCCGGCTGGGCCGCGCGCAGGGCGGCAGCGGCCGCGTCCTTGTCGCCCGAGGCGATTGCTTCTTCGACCTTACGCAGGAAGGTGCGGATGCGCGAACGACGCGCCTTGTTGATGGCGAAGCGCTTTTCGTTCTGACGCGCGCGCTTCTTGGCTTGGGGCGAATTTGCCATGTGTGTCTCTGACCTTTGTTCGGTTCGGTTGTCTTGGGTGCGCGCTACGGACATCTCCGCACCGAGTCAGGGATCACGGGTGTGATTCTGGCCAGAGCGGGCCGCACGCGCATGTATAGCGGCGCTGCTTATCCAAGTTTGCCGGGTTTGCCAAGCCGAATCTTGAACCCGACCGCCGGGGCCGGGCCAGCCTCGATCGGCGCAAGCGGGATCGCCTATTTGTCGCGGAACTGCGCGGCGCGTTTTTCGAGGAAGGCCGCCATGCCCTCTTTCTGGTCCTCGGTCGCGAACATCGAGTGGAACACCCGGCGTTCGAACAGCATCCCCTCGCTCAGCGGCACCTCGTAGCTGCGGTTCACCGCCTCCTTGGCCGCCATCGCGGTCAGCAGCGATTTCTCGGCGATCTTCTGCGCCGCGCCCACCGCCTCTTCGATCAGCTTCTTGGCCGGCACGACGCGGCTGACCAGCCCCGCACGCTCGGCCTCTTCGGCATCCATGAAACGCCCCGTGAGGTTCATGTCCATCGACTTGGACTTGCCCACGAACCGGGTCAGGCGCTGGCTGCCGCCCATGCCGGCGATGACGCCCAGGTTGATTTCCGGCTGGCCGAACTTGGCGGTGTCGGCGGCAATGATGAAATCGCACATCATCGCCAGCTCGCAGCCGCCGCCCAGCGCATAGCCCGCCACCGCCGCGATGATCGGCTTGCGGATCGCGGTGATCCGGTCGTTCGCATCGGCAAACAGATTCGTGGTGTACACGTCCACGAAACTCATCTCGGACATTTCCTTGATGTCCGCCCCGGCCGCGAAGGCCTTGTCCGAGCCGGTGATGACGATGCAGCGCACCTTGTCGTTCCCGTCCGCTTCTTCGAGGGCCGTGCACAGCTCGCCCAGAAGCTGGGTGTTGAGTGCATTCAGGGCGTCGGGACGGTTCAGTTTGATCAGAGCGACGTGCTCATCAATTTCGACGATGATCGTCTCAAAAGCCATCGGGCGTCTGCTTTCGGTTGTTCCGTTCAGGGACGATTCCTTACCACGCGAGAAAGATGGTTCAAGCTATCTTTGGCATTGCGCGCAGTAAAAGGTCGAGCGGCCGGACTGGGTGATTCTCCGGACCAGGCCCGTGCAGTCCGGCGTCCGGCAGGGCGCGCCTTCGCGCCCGTAGACATCGAACCGGTGCTGGAAATATCCAAGCTCGCCATCGGCTTGGCGAAAATCGCGCAGCGACGAACCGCCCGCCGCGATGGCATCCTGCAAGACCTGCCGGATGATCGGCACCAGCGACGCGACACGTCTTTCCGAAATCTGCCCCGCCTTGCGACGTGGCGACACCCGGGCGCGAAACAATGCCTCGCAGACATAGATATTGCCCAGACCCGCGACGATTCCCTGATCCAGAAGCGCCGATTTGACCGGCGTGTTCCGGCCGCGGAACGACTCGATCAGGTGCCGTTCGTGAAAATCGTTGCCCAGCGGTTCCGGGCCGAGCTTTGCAAGCAGCCGGTGTTCATCCGCCCGCGCCGTGGGCATAAGGTCCATGACCCCGAACCGGCGCGGATCGTTGAAGGTGACGCGCGCGCCGTTGGCCATGTGAAACACCACGTGGTCGTGCTTCTCGGGCGCCGGGTGGTGGTGCAGGAACTGCCCCAGCGGATCGCCCGAGACCGTCATCCGACCCGACATGCCGAGATGGATCAGCAACGTCTCGCCGCCGCTCAGATCGGCGAGGATGTATTTCGACCGTCGCCGCAGCCGGTCCACCCTCTGCCCGGTCAGGCGGTCGGCCATGCCCACGGGGAACGGCCAGCGCAGATCGGGGCGGTTCACCTCGGCCCGTTCGATAACGACGCCCTCCATCGCCGGTGTCAGGCCGCGTCTTACTGTCTCGACCTCGGGCAATTCAGGCATTAGGACGCTCCTATTCCAACGGGCCGCATTGTGCCCCGGTTCCAGCGCCCTATAACAGGGGCGAAAAACGAGAAACGGCAAGACCTATGTCCGAGACCAGCGATAGAACCACCCATTTCGGGTTCGAAACCGTCCGCGAGGCCGACAAGGCGAGCCGGGTGCAGGGCGTGTTCAACTCGGTGGCGTCCAAATACGACGTGATGAACGACGTGATGTCGATGGGCATTCACCGGCTGTGGAAAGATGCCATGATGGACTGGCTGGCCCCGCGGCCCGGCCAGCGCCTGCTGGATGTTGCGGGCGGCACCGGCGACATCGCCTTTCGGTTTCTCAGGCGCGCGGGCCACGGGCACGCCACGGTTCTGGACCTGACCGAGCCGATGCTGGTCGAGGGCCGCAAACGCGCCGAGGCGGCGCAGATGGACGGCAGTCTGGACTGGGTAGTGGGCGATGCGATGGCGCTGCCGTTCGGCGACAACAGCTTTGACGTCTACACGATCTCGTTCGGCATCCGGAACGTGACCCGCCCGCAGGACGCGCTGGCCGAGGCTTTCCGCGTGCTCAAACCCGGCGGTCGGCTGATGGTTCTGGAATTCAGCCAGTTGCCCAATGACGGGTTGCAGAAACTCTATGACCTCTACAGCTTCAACGTGATCCCGCGCATGGGTCAGCTGATCGCGCGCGACCGCGACAGCTATCAGTATCTGGTGGAATCGATCCGAAAGTTTCCGGATCAGGAGACCTTCCTGGGCATGATCCGCGCGGCCGGGTTCGAGAACGCCAAATACCGCAATCTGAGCATGGGCGTCGCCGCGCTGCACTCCGGCTGGAAGATCTGACGCATGCGCGGACCCCACAACATCATACGCCTGATCCGGACGGGCGCCACGCTCGAACGCACCGGCGCCATGAACGTGGTGCTGGACGCGTTCGAGGCGCCGCGGCCGGTGCGGATCCTGGCGCACACCCTGGGCAAACCGTTCCAGTGGCTTGGGTACAAGGGCGACCCCGCGATGCCGCCGGCGACTCGGGCGCTGACGGCGCTGGGACCGGCCTATATCAAGTTCGGCCAGGTTCTATCCACGCGCCCCGATGTCGTGGGCGACGAGCTTGCCGAACAGTTGCGCGTCCTGCAGGACAAGCTGCCGCCCTTTCCGCGCGCCGTGGCGATGAAGGAAGTCGAAAAGGAGCTGGGCCGCCCGATCGACACGATGTTTTCCGAGTTCAGCGAACCCATCGCCGCCGCCTCGATCGCCCAGGTCCACAAGGCCAGGCTGGCCGATACGGGCGAGGAGGTCGCCGTCAAGGTGCTGCGCCCCCGCATCGAACGGGCCTTTCGCAAGGATATCGACGCCTTCTATTTTGCCGCCGGCATCGTCGAGGTATTCGCGCCCGGCGCGCGGCGGCTGCGGCCGCTGGACGTGATCAAGCATTTCGACGGCGTGGTTCGGGGCGAGCTGGACCTGCGTCTGGAAAGCTCGGCGGCATCCGAATACGCGGCCAACACCAAGGACGACAAGGGGTTCTGGCTGCCGCCGGTCATCTGGCCGCTCTCCGCCCGCCGCGTGATGACGCTGAGTTGGGCCGACGGCATCCCGTTGGGCGACAACGACGCGCTGGACGCGGCCAATCACGACCGGAGCGATCTGGCCGAGCGGGTGCTGCGGATGTTCCTGCTGCACGCTTTGCGCGACGGGTACTTTCATGCCGACATGCACCAGGGCAACCTCAAGGTCGCGGCGAACGGCGACATCATCGCCTATGACTACGGCATCATGGGCCATATCGACGAGTACACGCGCCGGGTCTATGCGGAAATCCTCTATGGCTTCATCCGCCGCGACTACAAGCGGGTTGCCGAAGTGCATTTCGAGGCCGGATACGTGCCCGCCGATCAGGACGTGGACGAATTCGCCCGCGCCCTGCGCGCGGTGGGCGAGCCGATCTTCGGCATGGATGCATCGCACATCTCGATGGGCCGGCTGCTGAACTATCTGTTCGAGGTGACGGAGCGGTTCGGCATGGAAACCCGCACCGAACTGATCCTTTTGCAGCGCACCATGGTCGTGGTCGAGGGCGTGGCCCGCTCGCTCGACCCGCATATCAACATCTGGCAGGTCGCGCGCCCCGTGGTCGAGGACTATATCAAGCAGTCGATCGGACCGCGCGCGATGCTGCGCGATCTGGGCAAGACCGCTCTGGTGCTGGCCCGGTTCGGACCGCGCCTGCCGGGACTGGTCGAAGACGCCCTGATCGCGCAGACCCACACCGAAGAGGAAGAGCGGCCGCGCCTCTGGGCCAGGCTGTGGCCCGCCCTGGTCGGCGCGGTGATCGGCGGTGGCGCGGTCATGGCGATGAACGCCCTGATCTGAGGTGGTGCGTCAGGGGGCGGCGCCCCCTGCCCCCAAGGGGATCAAAGGCGCTCGATGGCGATGGCGATCCCCTGACCGCCGCCGATGCACATGGTGATCAGCCCTTTCGACCCGCCGATACGCTCCAGTTCATACAGCGCCTTGACGGTGATGATGGCCCCGGTTGCGCCCACGGGATGACCCAGCGCAATGGCCCCGCCGTTCGGATTGACCCTGGCGGTGTTCAGCCCGAGTTCCTTGTTCACGGCCAGCGCCTGTGCGGCAAACGCCTCGTTGCTTTCGATCACGTCGAAATCGTCCACCGACAATCCGGTTCTGGCCATCAGGTTCTGAACCGCCGGGATCGGACCGATTCCCATGACCTCGGGCCGCACGCCGGCATGGGCATAGCCCAGAACGCGCGCCTTGGGTTTGAGGCCGGCCTTTTCGGCCGCATCCGCCGTCGCCAGAACGATGGCCGCCGCGCCGTCATTGATGCCCGAGGCATTGCCCGCCGTCACGCGACCGTCCTTCCTGAAGACCGGTCTCAACCCGGCCAGCGCCTCGGCCGTGGTGGCCTTGGGATGCTCATCGACCTTGAAATCCACCATGTCCCGCTTGACCTTGACCTGGACCGGCGCGATCTGGCTGTCGAAATAGCCTGCCTCGATCGCGGCGGCGGCCCGCGTCTGGCTGGTCAGCGCAAACTCGTCCATCTGTTCGCGGGTGATCTGGTGCTCGTCCGCCACGTTTTCGGCGGTCACGCCCATGTGGCCGGTTCCGAACGGGCAGTTCAGCGCGCCCAGCATCATGTCGAGCGACTTCACGTCGCCCATCTTGGCGCCCCAGCGCGCCTGGGTCATGATGAAGGGGCTGCGCGACATGCTTTCGGCGCCGCCCGCCACCGCGAATTCGGCATCGCCCAGCATCAGCGACTGCACCGCCGACACGATGGCCTGAGCGCCCGATCCGCACAGCCGGTTCACGTTCATCGCCGGGGTGCCGCTTGGGATGCCGGCCTGAATCGCGGCGACGCGCGACAGGTACATGTCGCGCGGTTCGGTGTTGATCACATGTCCGAACACGACATGACCGATTTGTTCGCCCTCGACCCCGGACCTCTCAAGCGCAGCCTCGGTGGCGACGGTCGCCAGGTCGATGGGCGCGGTCGAGGCCAGCGCCCCGCCAAAGGTTCCGATGGCGGTGCGCGCACCGTCCAGTATCACAATGTCGGTCATGTCTCACTCCTCACGAATCCGCGCCATTATGCATTTGCAGCATTGACCTGTCTCATGGGACGTACCGTCACAGGCGGAATTGACAAATCCCCGCTCAGGGCGCACAGATTCCGTGATGACGGAAAACGTGGACGATATCCTGACACGCCTGCCCGCCCGCCTGAAAGCGGCGCGGCGCGCGCAGGGCCTGTCGCTGGAGGCGGTGGCCAATCTCAGCGGCGTGTCCCGCTCCATGGTCAGCCAGATCGAGCGCGGCGAAAGCAGCCCGACGATCGCGACCCTGTGGAACCTGACGCGCGCCCTGCAGGTGGATTTCGCGGGCCTGCTGGAAGACGCGGACACCGCCGACCGGATCGAAGTGCTGCGCAGTTCCGAAGTGCCCAGCATCGACAACATGGGGCACGGCTGCCGCATCCGGATTCTCTCGCCGCCCGAAGAGGCCGGCGGGCACGAGGTGTACGACATTTCCTTCGAACAGGGCGGCAGTCTGCGCAGCCAGCCCCACGCACGCGGCTCCCGCGAACAGCTGACCGTCCTCGACGGGATCGTCACCGTCGAATCCGGAGAGGCCGCGGAAAAACTCGCCGCCGGCGACACGGCGCGTTACGCTGCGGACGTGGTGCACGCCATCAATTCGGTGGATGGTCCGGCGCGGGTCTTTCTGATCGTGAAATCCGGTTAGACTGTGGGCGGGCGCAGTGCCGGCGCGCCACGAATATCCGCTATCAAGGAAATGATTCCGCGATGTCGAATTCTCTTATTTCGGAATCACTTCCGTTATGGTAGATACGCGGTGAACGAGGAGGAATCGATGTCTGAAAATTTCCTGTCCCACGTCACCGACACGCTTGCGCAGATCGAGGCCGAAGGGCTGTACAAACGGGAACGCATGATCACGTCGCCCCAGGGCGGCGAAATCATGGTGGGGGGCCGGCAGGTCATCAACCTCTGCGCCAACAACTATCTGGGCCTTGCGGATCACCCGGCCCTGATCCAGGCGGCCAGGGACGCGATGGAACCCCGCGGTTTCGGCATGGCCTCGGTCCGGTTCATCTGCGGCACGCAGGACATCCACCGCGAGTTGGAGCAGCGGCTGGCCGGATTTCTGAACAAGGACGACTCGATCCTGTTCGCCGCCTGTTTCGATGCCAATGGCGGGTTGTTCGAACCGCTGCTCGGCCCCGAGGACGCGATCATCTCGGACAGCCTGAACCACGCTTCGATCATCGACGGCGTGCGGCTGTGCAAGGCCAAGCGGTACCGCTACATGAACAACGACATGAACGACCTCGAAGCCTGGTTGAAACAGGCGCGCGCCGACGGGGCGCGGCATGTCATGATCGCCACCGACGGCGTGTTTTCGATGGACGGCTATCTGGCCAACCTGCCCGCAATCCGGGAACTTGCCGACAGGTACGACGCCATCGTGATGGTCGATGACTGTCACGCCACCGGCTTCATGGGGCCGCGCGGCGCGGGCACGCCGGATCATTTCGGCGTGGACGTGGACATTCTGACAGGGACATTGGGCAAGGCACTGGGGGGGGCTATCGGCGGTTACATAGCCGGGCCGCAGCCAGTGATCGACCTGCTGCGGCAGCGGGCGCGGCCCTATCTGTTCTCGAATTCGCTGCCGCCCGCCATCGTCGCCGCCGGACTCGAGGCGATCCGCCTGGTCGAAGAGGGCGACATGCTGCGCGCCCAACTGTTCGGAAATGCCAAATACTGGCGCGCGGGTCTGGAGAAGCTGGGCTTTGACCTGCTGCCGGGCGAACACCCGATCATCCCCGTGATGCTGGGCGAGGCCACCTTGGCGCAGGAGATGGCGTCGCGGCTGTTCGACGAGGGCGTTTATGTCTCGGGCTTCTTCTTCCCGGTGGTTCCACGCGGCCAGGCCCGGATCCGCACCCAGATGAACGCCGCGCTGACGCGCGATGAACTCGACCGGGCGCTCGCCGCGTTCGACAAGGTCGGCAAGGAGCTGGGAGTGCTCGGATGATCCACGCCTCGGCAATCGGCGCCATGGCCGGTTCCCCCCTGGTCGAACTGTCGCGGGCCTGCGCGGCGCTCGAACTGGAGGGGCGCATTCTGGCCAAGCTGGACTATCTGCTGCCGGGCTTCTCAAAAAAGGACCGTGCGGCCAGATCCATCATCGAGGCGGCCCGTGCCGACGGCTCGCTCCGGCCCGGACAGACCGTGGTCGAACTGACCTCGGGCAACATGGGGACCGGGCTGGCCATCGTCTGCGGCATTCTGGGTCATCCCTTCGTCGCCGTGATGAGCACCGGGAATTCCGTCGAACGGGCCCGGATGATGCGCGCGCTCGGCGCCGAGGTGGTCCTTGTCGAACAGGCACCGGGCAGCCGGCCGGGCGAAGTCTCGGGCGCGGACCTGGCGCTGGTCGAGGACGCCGCGCGCCGGTTGACCGAGGAACGCGACGCCTTTCGGGCCGATCAGTTCGCCCATCCCGGCAACCCGGACGCGCACGAGACCGGCACCGCCCCCGAGATCTGGGACCAGTCCGGCGGCGATGTCACCGCGTTCTGCGATTTTGCGGGTTCGGGCGGAACGCTGGGCGGGGCCGCACGATACTTTGCCCGTCACGGCGTGCGCTGCTACGCGGTCGAGCCCGAGGGCGCGCGGGCCTTGGCGCAGGAAGCGGTGCGGTGCCCGGACCATCCGATCCAGGGAGGCGGCTATGCGATGCCCGACCTTGCCCACCTGCGCGATGCGCCGATCGCCGGCCACGTCGCCGTGACCGGACAGCAGGCCCGCGACCATGCCCGCTTGCTGGCCCGTACCGAAGGCATCTTTGCCGGGTATTCGTCGGGCGCCAACCTTGCCGCCGCCGCCCAATTGCTGCGCGGGCCGGAACGCGGTGGATGCCTGGCCATCGTCATGTGCGACAGCGGGCTCAAATATCTTTCGACCGATTTGTGGGAGTGATCCGATGCGAGCGAACACCATGAAGGCGCTTGAAAAGTCCCGGCCCGAAGAGGGGCTTTGGATGGTGCAGGCCCCGGTCCCCGAGATCGGCCCCGACGAGGTTCTGATCCACGTCAGGAAAACCGGCATCTGCGGCACCGACATCCACATCTGGAACTGGGACGACTGGGCCTCGCACACGGTGCCGGTTCCGTTGATCACCGGCCACGAATTTGCCGGTGAGATCGTCGAGATCGGCCGCAACGTGACTGGCCTGAAGATCGGCCAGCGCTGCTCGGGCGAGGGTCACCTGATCGGCACCGAAAGCCGGCAGAGCCGCGCGGGCAAGTTCCACCTCGATCCCGGTACGCGCGGGATCGGCGTGAACGAACAGGGGGCCTTTGCGGAATACCTCAAGCTCCCCGCCTTCAACGTCGTGCCCCTGCCCGACGACATTCCCGATGAGATCGGCGCGATCCTGGATCCCCTGGGCAACGCCGTGCACACCGCACTCAGTTTCGACCTGCTGGGCGAGGATGTGCTCATCACCGGCGCCGGCCCCATCGGCATCATGGCCGCCGCCGTCGCCCGCCATGCCGGGGCGCGCCACGTGGTCATCACCGACATCAACCCAGACCGCCTGAAACTGGCCACGCATGTGGTGCCGACCGTGCGCGCCGTGGACGTGACGCGGGAAACCCTGCCGGACATCATCGCCGAGCTGGGCATGAGCCAGGGCTTCGATGTCGGGCTGGAAATGTCAGGCTCGCAGGCGGCGCTGGACCAGATGGTCGAGGCATTGGTCATGGGCGGCAAGATCGCGCTGCTGGGCATTCCGCCCGGCAAGTCACCCGTGGACTGGAGCCGCATCGTCTTCAAGGCGATCACCCTCAAGGGCGTCTATGGCCGCGAGATGTTCGAGACCTGGTACAAGATGATCGCCATGCTTCAGAACGGCCTGGACGTGAGCCGCGTGATCACCCACCGCTTCAAGGCCGACGAGTTCCACAAAGGCTTCGCCGCCATGAAATCCGGCGCCTCGGGCAAGGTGGTGCTGGACTGGACTTGAACGGGCGCGTCAGGTGCTTCTAGATCACACCCCTTGGGTCGCCTCCTGCCGCTCCTTTGAACCAGCAGGACGGCGTTCCATCACGACATTTGGTAAGCCTGCGCACTCCCAGGATTCGGGATTTTCAAAGAAGGCAGAAAAGCCTTGGGCCAATTACCTGCCGCGTAACACTTTTCGTGTTTTGGCACCTCTGCGCACAAAACTGGCTTGTAATCGCAATTCAAACTGGTGGTGAAAACCAATTTCAACCCAAATAGAACCCAGCAAAACCTGTTTCGTTCTGACTCAAGAGGAAGACATGTCTGCAACATTCTGGGTTGCATTTTTGGTTGGAGTAATCCTGTTCGCTTCGCTTGTCGGTTCAATTCGGAGCTTCTTCAAAGGTTTGGCCGAATCCAAATCGCCCCGCTTCGCTAGTATTCCAAGGAAACGCCGCGAAAGGGACACTGAACGCCGAAACATCAGAAGTGTCCTGGAAGCCGAAGGGCAAGAACCACTTGGGAGGTGGCACCGAAATGCGCAGAAGAAAAAGACATGGAAGTCGCTGCATGCAGCCGGCAGCCAAAGAACACGTGAATTGAATCGTCGCAACCTTGTGGGAAACACAGATGACTGATGGATCATCAGCCTCACACAAAGTTGGCATCAATACTCAACGCATTTCACCCAGACGGCTCTCGACAAAAGGGAAACCGCGAGAAGGCTTCGCGATGCAGGGACACTTGGACTTTGCAAAAGTGGTGAGCCGTGCAGGATTCGAACCTGCGACCCACTGATTAAAAGTCAGTTGCTCTACCAACTGAGCTAACGGCCCACTCTCTCTCGG
This sequence comes from Ruegeria sp. BHSB196, assembly GCF_059613135.1. NCBI lineage: Bacteria > Pseudomonadati > Pseudomonadota > Alphaproteobacteria > Rhodobacterales > Roseobacteraceae > Ruegeria > Ruegeria sp. BHSB196. The sequence continues at coordinate 24,906 of NZ_JBXWRY010000004.1, read as the reverse complement.
ATCGTGCCGATCCGTGACGCTCTCTAGGTCATTTCCCCGACCGGGTTCAAGGCCCATTTCGCGCCGCGTGTCGCTTTCGTTTCCGGTGTGTCCGGCGACCCGATAGGCGGCCTAATTAGGGAGACCGCGGCAAGGGGTCAACCCCTTTTTTGACGAATCTCCGGCGCGGGCTGGATTCGCGATCCAAGCGGCGTTATATGCCCGCCATGCAACGCGCGGCGCCAATCGATCTGCCCTTCATGAAGATGCACGGGCTCGGCAATGACTTCGTCATCGTCGATGCGCGCGCGCGGGATGTCGCGATCTCGCCCGAACTGGTCCGGGGCATCGCCGACCGGCATTTCGGCGTCGGGTTCGACCAGCTGGCCATCATCCGGAGCGGCACGGCCGACGCCCGTCTCGACTTCTTCAATTCCGACGGGACCGGGTCGGCGACCTGCGGGAATGCGACCCGGTGCGTGGCGCGCCACCTCATGGCGCAGACCGGCAAGACCGAGCTGACCCTGACGACCGAGCGCGGCCCGCTGACGGCCAGGGATGCCGGCGACGGCCTGACGGCGGTCAACATGGGGCGGCCGCAGCTCGACTGGCAGGACATTCCGCTGGCCGAAGACGTGGATACGCTGGAACTGCCGATCGAAGGCGGGCCGACCGCCACCGGAATGGGCAATCCGCACTGCACGTTCTTCGTCGAGGATGCCGAGGCGATTCCCCTGTCCGAATTCGGCGCCCGGTACGAACACCATCCGCTCTATCCGCAGCGCACCAATGTCCAGGTCGCGCAGATCGTCGGACCGGACCACGTCCGGATACGGGTCTGGGAACGCGGCGTCGGCATCACCCTGGCCTCGGGGTCGTCCTCCTGCGCCACCGCCGTGGCGGCCGCGCGGCGCGGATTGACCGGGCGCAACGTGCGGATCGATCTCGATGGCGGAACGCTGTGGATCGACTGGAGCGAGGACGGGGTCTGGATGACCGGCCCGACCTGCCACGTGTTTTCGGGCACGCTGACCCGCGAATTCCTGGAGTCGTTCGGATGAGCGCGCCGCGCTTCACGACGCTCGGCTGCCGGCTCAACGCCTATGAAACCGAGGCGATGAAAGAGTTGTCGCAACAGGCCGGACTGACGGATGCGGTGATCGTCAACACCTGCGCCGTCACCGCCGAGGCCGTGCGCAAGGCCCGGCAGGAGATCCGCAGGCTGCGCCGGGGCAACCCGGGCGCGCGGCTGATCGTGACCGGCTGCGCCGCCCAGACCGAGCCCGAAACCTTCGCGCGCATGGCCGAGGTCGATGCCGTGATCGGCAACGCGGAAAAGATGCGGCCCGAAACCTGGAAGACCATGGCCGCCGATTTCATCGGCGAGACCGAGGCGGTTCAGGTCGATGACATCATGTCGGTCACCGAAACCGCAAGCCACCTGATCGACGGGTTCGGCACCCGCTCGCGCGCCTATGTGCAGGTCCAGAACGGCTGCGACCACCGCTGCACCTTCTGCATCATCCCCTATGGCCGCGGCAACTCGCGCAGCGTCCCCGCAGGCGTGGTGGTGGACCAGATCAAGCGGCTGGTGGACCGCGGCTACAACGAGGTGGTGCTGACCGGGGTCGATCTGACTTCCTGGGGCGCCGACCTGCCTGCAAGCCCCAGGCTGGGCGATCTGGTCATGCGCATCCTGAAACTGGTCCCCGACCTGCCGCGGCTGCGCATCAGTTCGATCGATTCGATCGAGGCGGACGAGAACCTGATGCAGGCCATCGCCACCGAGCCGCGCCTGATGCCGCATCTGCACCTGTCGCTGCAACATGGCGATGACCTGATCCTGAAACGGATGAAGCGCCGCCACCTGCGCGACGACGCGATCCGCTTCACCGAAGAAGCCCGCAGGCTGCGCCCCGACATGACCTTCGGCGCCGACATCATCGCGGGCTTTCCCACCGAAACCGAGTCGCATTTCGAGAATTCGCTGAAACTGGTGGCCGAGTGCGACCTCACCTGGCTGCATGTCTTTCCCTATTCCAGACGCAAGGGCACCCCGGCCGCCCGCATCCCGCAGCAGGTCAACGGCGCCGTCATCAAGGAGCGCGCCGCCCGCCTGCGCGCCGCCGGCGATGCCCAGGTGGCCAGACACCTGGCGGCCCAGCTGGGCAAGACCCATCGCGTCCTGATGGAGAGCCCGCTTATGGGCCGGACCGAGCAGTTCACCGAAGTCACCTTCGCCGCCCCCCAGCCCGAGGGGCAGATCGTGACGGCCGAAATCACCGGGACATCCCGAACCCGTTTGCAGGCCCGACTGCCCCTTCATCTGGCCCCAAATATCCCGGGGTGAATTGGCCGCAGGCCAAGAGGGGCTGGCCCCTCTGCCGCCCGTCCAAGAAGAACCCCCCGCAACCGTGCGGCGCGGGGGGGTCAGGAACGGTCTGTCAGACGCGGCTCAGTGCTTCTTGCCCTTGACCGGCGCCCACAGGCGCTTGTTGGTCAGATACAGAAGAACCGAAAGGATGGTCAGGAAGATCACCCCGACAAAGCCCGCCTGCTTGCGCGCCATCATCTTGGGTTCGGCGCTCCACATCAGGAATGCGGCGACATCCTGCGACATGGATTCCACCGTGCTCTCATGGCCGTCGGCAAACTCGATCTGGTCGTCGAACAGCGGCGGCCCCATCGAGATCCAGCCGCCCGGAAAGGCGGTGTTCTCGTACAGGATCGTGCCGGCCTCTTCCTTTTCCTCGCCGGTATAGCCGTCCAGCAGCGACGCGATGTATTCCGCGCCGCCCATGCCCTTGAACAACTGGTTGATGCCCAGCCCGGCGGGGCCGTGGAACCCGGCGCGGGCCTTGGCCATCAGGCTCAGGTCCGGCGCGCCCGCGGCGTCGTTGGCCGGAAAGTGGTCGGTCGGGACGGCCGGGCGGAAATCGTCCAGCTCGGGGTCGAACACTTCGAAGTTCTGCGCCGCATAGGCGCGCACCTGCGCTTCGCTCAGGCCGACGCCGCCGGGATCGGCCAGCGTCCGCAGCGGAACGTATTGCAGGCCGTGACAGGCCGCGCAGACCTCGGTGTAGATCTGCAGCCCGCGTTGCAGCTGGTTCTGGTCGTACCGGCCGAACGGACCTTCGAACGAGAAGTGGAAGTCTTCGATGTGCTGATCGCCGCCGCCTGCCGCGAAGGATGCGGCAGGGGCAAGGGCCAGGGCAACAGCGGCGCCGATTGCAAGTTTCTTGAACATGGTTTCCCGTCCCTCTTCTTACTCGGCAGGCGCGGCTTCGGCGTCAGCCTTGGCATAATGCGCGTTGAAGTCTTCTTCGATGGTCTCCGGCTGCGCCTCGGGCTTCTCGATCACGCCGAGGATCGGCAGGATCACGAAGAAATAGGCGAACCAGTAGGCCGAGGCGATCAGCGAGAAGGTCGCATAGGGTTCCTCGGCGGGCATCGCGCCCAGCCACATCAGGGCAAAGAAGTCGATGATCAGCAGGTAGAACCACCATTTGAACATCGGACGGTACTTGCCCGACCGCACGCTCGACGTGTCCAGCCAGGGCGCCAGCGCCATGGCCAGGATCGCACCGAACATCGCCAGAACCCCGAAGAACTTGGCGTCGATGATGCCGCCGGTGATGAAGCTCGCGAACTGCACCACCCACACGTCGCCGGTAAAGGCGCGCAGGATCGCGTAGAACGGCAGGAAGTACCATTCGGGCACGATATGCGCCGGCGTGACCAGCGGGTTGGCCTCGATGTAGTTGTCCGGGTGGCCCAGATAGTTCGGCATGAAGCCGACGATGGCCCAGAAGATGACCAGAACGACGGCCAGCGCGAACAGATCCTTGATCACGAAATAGGGCCAGAACGGCAGGGTGTCCTTCTCGGCCTCGGCCTTGGAGCCGCGGCGCACCTCAACCCCGGTGGGGTTGTTGTTGCCGGTGGTGTGGAAGGCCCAGATATGCACGACCACCAGCGCCGCGATGACGAAGGGCAGCAGGTAGTGCAGCGAGAAGAAGCGGTTCAGGGTGGCGTTGTCCACCGCCGGTCCGCCCAGCAGCCAGGTCTGGATCGCTTCGCCGACGAACGGGATCGCGCCGAACAGGCCGGTGATCACGGTCGCGCCCCAGAACGACATCTGCCCCCAGGGCAGCACGTAGCCCATGAAGGCGGTGGCCATCATGCAGATGTAGATCAGCATGCCGATGATCCATGTCACCTCGCGCGGCGACTTGTACGAGCCATAGTACAGGCCCCGGAACATGTGGATGTAGACCGCGACGAAGAACAGCGACGCGCCGTTCATGTGCAGATAGCGCAGCATGTGACCGCCGTTCACGTTGCGCATGATGTGTTCGATGCTGGCAAAGGCCATGTCGACCTGCGGCGTGTAATGCATCACCAGAACGATGCCGGTGACGATCTGTAGCACCAGGCAGAACGCCAGGACGATGCCCCAGATCCACCACCAGTTCAGGTTCTTCGGGGTGGGGATCATCAGCGTGTCGTACAAGAGACCGAGGATGGGCAGGCGGCTGTGCAGCCACTTTTCCGCGCCAGTCTTCGGTTCGTAATGATCGTGCGGAATTCCGGACATGAGCGCGTTTCCTTATCCCAGCTTGATGACGGTCGGTTCGACGAACTCGGCGACCGGAATGTGCAGGTTCTCGGGCGCGGGGCCCTTGCGGATGCGCCCGGAGGTATCATAGTGCGACCCGTGGCACGGGCAGAACCAGCCGTTGAACTCGCCTGCGCCATCGCCCAGCGGCACGCAGCCCAGATGGGTGCAGACCCCCATCATCACCAGCCACTCGCCGGCCTCGTCCAGCGTGCGGTTCTCGTCGGTCGCCGGCAGGCCCGGCTTGTTGGCGTTCCGGTCGATCGGGTCCGGCAGTTCCGAGATGTCCACCGCACGGGCCATTTCGATGTCTTCCGGCGTACGGCGGCGGATGAAGACGGGTTTGCCCAGCCACTTGACGGTGATCTGCGTGCCGAGTTCGACGCCGCCGACGTCAACCCGGATCGAGGACAGCGCCTGCACGTCCGCCGAAGGATTCATCTGGTTGATCAGCGGCCAGACAGCGGCTCCTGTGGCTACGACACCTGCGCCAGCCGTGGCGTAGTAGAGGAAATCTCTGCGGGTGCCTTCGTGGTCTTCTGCGTGGGACACGAGGTTTTCTCCGAATTCCAAAGCCCGGGCATTCGGGCAAACATGCATCAGCACCGCATCAAAGCGGCATCTCATCGCGGGTATCTAGCCGGGAGAATACGGTTCGTCCAGCGGTCATAGGCGCGCACTACGCCGCATGTGGCATTTCATGTCGCCGGGCACACAGAAAATTCCCGAAGAGGGCCTGCCGAAACCGAAAGTTGCCGGCGATTCCAAGGCGAATCGGCGGTGACGGCCCGGCTGCGAAAACTGATTCGCCACGTACCGGAACCGGCCCGCGCCAGCGCGCCCATGTCATCGCCATGCACCGGACCGGCACCGGATCGCCGCGACCGGCCCACCGGTCGGGCGTTGTCCGGAAAACACGCACCCCGCAAAGATGTTTTCCTTTTCAGGTAGATCTGGGCGCCTGCCTTGCAGCTTATGCACGAATGCCCCTATTGGCTGCGCCGCGCGACTGCCTGATGGAGACCACTCATGAAGACCCGCACCCTGGCGACCCTGCTCGTGTTCGCGATCCAATCGTTCCCGGCGCTGGCCGAGGGCGATCCCGAAAGGGGGAAACTGCTCTACAATCGCTGTTCGTCCTGCCACGCCATCATCAAGGATGGCCAAGTGCTGGTGAAGGGCGGGATCACCGGCCCCAATCTCTACGGCGTCGTGGGCCGGGTGGCCGGCACGGAAAACGACTATCTGAACGGCAGCGCGCGTCTGCCCATCGGCATGTTCACCGACGACATGATCCGCGCCGGGCAAGAAGGTCTGGTCTGGACCGAAGAGAACATCGCCGCCTATTCCGAAGATCCGATCGGCTTCATCCGCGCGTTTCTCAAGGACGACACCGCGCGTCCCAACATGAGCGTCAAGCTCAAGACAGGGGCGGCCGACATCGCCGCCTACCTCGCCACCTTCGGCGGCGCGTAGGACGCGGCTCAAACCCGGCGCATCAGCGCCGCCAGCGCATCGGTCTCGCTCCCGAACGCCGCCCGCGCGACCTCGTCCGCGGCTTCAAGGCGGGCCGCGGCCTCCTTGTTCTGGTTCAGCTTCCACGTGCCCTGGATGTCAGTGATCCGCATCCGGCAGGGCACGATCATCCGCATCAGCCGCCCCAGGGCTTCCGGGTTCATCTTGCCGGTGGTCCACGGCGGCTTGGGCAGCAGGCGGTCCTCGGAAAAGGCCGACTGCCGGTCCAGAAGGTCAGGCAACTCGGAAACCGGCCGCAATTCCAGAACGCCGATCAGATGCACCGCGACATAGTTCCAGGTCGGCACCTGGTCCGCCACGCCGTACCAGTCCGGCGAGACATAGCTGTCCGGCCCGCTCACGGCGATCCGCACCTGCCGTGGATGCGCCAGCGCCCGCACGATCGGGTTGGACCGCACCAGGTGCAATTCGGCGGTTTCTCCGTCCCGGTCCAGCAGGAACGGCACATGGCTCATCCACGGGGCGCCGTCGCCCGGCACGGCCAGAACGCCGAACGCCCGGTCACGCGCGAACCCGATGTTGCGCGTCCGGTCCTCGGCACGAAAGGCGGGATTTGGGTGCATCATGAGCCTCCGGAAACCACCCCACCCTCTTGCAGGCCGGATCGGCGGTTGGCAAGGGTCGTGCCACCGGCGACGAAACCGCAAATCCGCTTGAGGACTTCGGCACTCCTCGCTAAGCACGTCCGTCAAAGGAGCACGCCGCATGTCGATGAACAGTTTTGGCCATCTCTTCCGCGTCACGACCTGGGGCGAAAGCCACGGACCGGCGCTGGGCGCAACCGTCGATGGCTGCCCGCCGGGCGTTCCGATCGAGGCGGCGATGATCCAGCACTGGCTGGACCGCCGCAAGCCGGGGCAAAGCAAGTTCACCACCCAGCGGCGCGAGGCGGATGAGGTCAAGATCCTGTCCGGCGTGTTCGAGGGCCAGACCACCGGCACGCCGGTGCAGCTGATGATCGAAAACACCGATCAGCGGTCCAAGGACTATTCCGACATCATGGACAAGTTCCGTCCGGGCCATGCCGACATCACCTATTGGCAGAAATACGGCATCCGCGACTATCGCGGCGGCGGGCGCAGCTCGGCGCGGGAAACCGCCGCGCGCGTGGCGGCGGGCGGCCTGGCGCGCGAGGCGATCAAGGCGCTGGCGCCGAACGTCGCGATCACCGGCTACATGGTGCAGATGGGTCCGCACCGCATCGACCGGGACCGGTTCGACTGGTCCCAGATCGAACGGAACCCGTTCTGGACCCCGGATGCGCAGGCGGCCGAAGACTGGGCGCACTACCTCGATGACCTGCGCAAGTCCGGCAACTCGGTCGGCGCCGTGGTGGAGGTGGTGGCGCGCGGCGTTCCGGCCGGGCTGGGTGCCCCGGTCTACGCCAAGCTGGACACCGACCTGGCCGCGGCGATGATGTCGATCAACGCGGTCAAGGGCGTCGAGATCGGCGAGGGCATGGCGGCGGCGGAACTGACCGGCCGCGACAATGCCGACGAGATCTTCATGGGCCAGGACGGCCCGCAATACAGCTCGAACCACGCGGGCGGGATTCTGGGCGGCATCTCGACCGGGCAGGACATCGTGGTGCGCTTCGCGGTCAAGCCCACCTCGTCGATCCTCACGCCGCGCAAGACCATCACCAAATCCGGCGAGGCGACCGAAATCGTCACCAAGGGCCGGCACGACCCCTGCGTCGGCATCCGCGCGGTGCCGGTGGGCGAGGCGATGATGGCCTGCGTGATCCTGGACCACCTGCTGCTGCACCGCGGCCAGATCGGGGAAAACCGTGGCCGAATTGGCTGATCTGCACGCCCGCCTGCGCGACATCGCCGACACCCGCATGACCCCGGACCCGGCGCATGATCTGGCGCATCTGGACCGGGTCTGGGTCAATGCGCAGGCCATCGCCGACGACCGCACCGACCTGCGCGTTCTGATCGCGGCCTGCTATCTGCACGATCTGGTCAACCTGCCCAAGAACGCGCCCGACCGCCATCTGGCCTCGCGCCGGTCGGCCGAGCAGGCCGGGCCGATCCTTGCCGCGCTTGGCTATGACCCGGCCGGGATCCGGGCGGCCCAGCACGCCATCGCCGCCCACAGCTTTTCCGCGCGGATTCCGCCCGAAACGGCCGAGGCGCGCATCCTGCGCGACGCCGACCGGCTGGATGCGCTGGGCGCCATCGGCATTGCCCGCAACTTCTCGGTGGCCGGCTCGCTGGGCCGGGCGCTCTACGACCCGTCGGACCCGTTTGCCGAGTCCCGTGCGCTGGATGACCTGCAATTCTCCATCGACCACTGGAAGGTCAAGCTGCTGGGCCTGCCGGCCGACATGCTGACCGACGGCGGCAAGGCGATGGCGCAGGCGCGGGTGCAGCGGATGCTGCGTTTCCTCGATGCGTTTGCCGAGGAGATCGGCTGCACCTTGCCGCCGGACTGGACGGCGGACTGAGCCGCCGGTCACTGGGCGTTGATCTTTCCCGCGCAAAGGCGCAGGGTCGCGGCCATGGCGGAATCCTTAACATCGCATCGACCGGTCCTGGCCGTGGTGCTCAAGCTGAGCGCCCTGTTCCTGTTCACCGCGATGTCGGCGCTGGTCAAGGCGCTGTCCGATGACTTTCCGCCCGGAGAGATGGTGTTCTTCCGCTCGCTCTTCGCCATTCCGGTCATCCTCGCCTGGCTGATCTCGCGCGGGGAACTGGCGCAGGGGTTCGTGGTCAAGAAGCCGATGGGGCATTTCTGGCGCGGCGTTCTGGGCACCGCCGCCATGGGCCTGACCTTCACCGGGCTCAGCCTGCTGCCCCTGCCCGAGGTCACGGCCATCGGCTACGCCACCCCGATCTTCACGCTCATTCTGGCGGCGCTCATGCTGGGCGAACGCATCCGCATGATCCGGATCGGCGCGGTCGCCGTGGGGCTGTTGGGGGTGCTGATCATGCTGTGGCCGCGCCTCGGCAGCGGCGGCATGGAGGTCGCCGCGACCATCGGCGCGCTCTGCGTTCTGGGCGCCACCATCGCCCGCGCCTTCGTGCAGATCCACATCCGCCAACTGGTGCAGGTCGATCACCCCGCCGCCATCGTCTTCTATTTCTCCGCCACCGCCACGGTCCTGTCGGGCCTGACGGCATTCTTCGGATGGACCATGCCCACCTGGGAGCAGGCCGCCATTCTCATCGGCATGGGCCTGATCGGCGGCGTGGCGCAGATCCTCGTCACGTCCTCCTACCGGTTCGGGCAGGCGTCGATGCTGGCCCCCTACGATTACACCACCATGCTGTTCGCCATCGTCATCGGCTATGTCTGGTTCGACGAACTGCCCACCCTGGTGATGCTGGCCGGCGCCGCGCTGGTCATCGCCGGCAATGTCGTGGTGATCTGGCGCGAACGCCAGCTGGGCCTCGAACGCGGCAAGGCGCGGGCCGTGACCGACCCGAAAGCCTGATCTTTACCTTTCGCAAAACTCGCCTAGGTTGGGCCGGGCAATCAAAGAGGGTTCCCGATGAGCGACGCGCAGGATCACAAGCAAAAGATGAAGGAGGTGCAGGCCAGGCACCGCAAGAAAGTGTCCGAGGCCGTCGATCCCGGCCGCGGCCTCGTGCTGATCAACACCGGCAAGGGCAAGGGCAAGTCCTCGGCCGCGTTCGGCGTGGTGATCCGCGCATTGGGCTGGGGCCAGAAGGTCGCCGTGGTCCAGTTCATCAAGGGCAAGTGGAAGACCGGCGAGCGGCGGTTCTTCGAGGAACGCGACCTCGTGACCTGGCACACGATGGGCGAGGGCTTCACCTGGGACACCCAGGACCGTGACCGCGACATCGCCGCCGCCACCGCCGCCTTCGACAAGGCGCGCGCCCTGATGGCCAGCGGCGACTATGACCTTGTGGTGCTGGACGAAATCAACATCGCCCTGCGCTATGAATACCTGTCGGTGGATGCGGTGATCGACGGGCTGAACGCGCGCTCGGACCGGACCAGCGTGTTTTTGACCGGGCGTGACGCCCCGCAGGCGCTGCGCGACTATGCCGATCTGGTCACTGAAATGACCGAGGAAAAGCATCCGTTCCAGGCCGGCATCAAGGCGCAGCGCGGCGTGGATTTCTGAGTACACGGGCGGCCCCGTCCGGGGCCACCCCTCTGCGGCTTACAACGCAGTCAGAACCGGGTCGAGCGTGACCGACCACAGTTCCGTATCGGCGCGGTCCATCAAGCGCACGGTCATCTGCTGGGTCGCGCCGTCGATGTCCACCAGCCCGAAGAATTGCAGCCCTTCGCTCGGCGGCAGATTGACGCCCTGCCCTTCGGCGGGTGCCTTCACGAACTTCACTTCGGGACCAAATGTGCCGTCCAGATCGTTCGGGCCAAAGGTGCCGGCATGCAGCGGCCCCGACACGAACTCCCAGAACGGATCGAATTCCTGGAACTGCGCCTTGTCGGGGTTGTAGTAGTGGGCCGCGGTATAGTGGACATCCGCCGTGAACCAGACGGTATTGGTGATCTTCGCGGTCTTGATGAACCGCAGCAGGTCGGCGATTTCCAACTCGCGCCCCCTGGCCGGGCCGCCGTCGCCGTTGGCAATCGCCTCGGCCCCCGCCTTTTCGCGCCAATTGTCCCAGACGATCAGCCCGATCGGCATGTCCGAGGCGATCACCTTCCACGTCGCGTCTGACGCCGCCAGTTCGCGCTTGAGCCAGGCCAATTGTTCGGCGCCCAGAATGCGCGACTGGTCGGTGATCTCGGTCTCCATCGACGGGCCGTTGGGGCCGCGATAGGACCGCAGGTCGAGAAAGAACACGTCCAGCATCGGCCCATACGAGATCTTGCGATACACGCGGCCCGGCTCGGCAGGGGTGATCCGCAACGGTGTCATCTCGTGGAACGCGCGGGCGGCGCGGGCCTTCAGCACATGCACGGACTTCTCGGCATATCGGTCGTCCGAGATCAGATCCTTGGCGTCCGACCAGTTGTTGACCACCTCATGGTCATCCCACTGGAAGAAGGTCGGGCAGACCGCGTTCATGGCGCGCACATGCGCGTCCATCATGTTGTATTTCCACTGTGCGCGGAATTCGTCGAGCGTCTCGGCCACCTTGCGTTTCTCGTCGATCAGCGTGGTGTTCTTCCAGATCACCTGTCCGTCCCGTTCGACCTCGTCCGTCATCGGACCGTCGGCATAGACGGTGTCGCCGGAATGGATGAAAAAGTCCGGCCTGTGCCGGGCCATGGTGGCATAGGTGCGCATGCCCTCGTCGTCGATGCCCCAGCCCTGGCCGGCCGTGTCGCCGGACCACGCGAACCGCAGGTTGCGGCGCGAGCTCGGAGCGGTGCGGAACTGCCCGGTCACGGGTTCGGACACCGCGTTGATGTCGCTCAGATCGGCGGCCACGAAACGATAGAAGATGTCCTGGTCCGACGGCAGACCCTCGACCAGGCGCTTGACGGCGAAATCGCCGGACGGGATCGCATCCATGGGCGGCAGCCTGCGGGCCTCGGCGAAGCTTTCGGTCGTGGAAACCTCCATCATGACCCGCGCCGGCCGGTCGGTCCGGGTCCAGATCATGCCCGAGGCCGTATCGACATCGCCGGATTGCACCCCATGGGTAAAGACCGGGCGAGACGCGGCGCGGCTGATCGCCGGCATGGCCAGAGTCGCGGCCAGGGCCGAGCTTCCGGCCAGAAAGTTGCGGCGGGACGGGCGAAGGAACTTGGGCATCTTGGCTCTCCTGTCTGGTGGTCAACGCGCGAACGGCGCGATGGCGAGCCTCAGCGAACCGCGCGTTTGTAAAACGCGTGGCTCAGATTCTTGAAGATATCGCGATGATACCATGAAGTCCGTGGACAAGACCCATGGACTATCCCGCGCGACCGAACCGGGTGTCCGGCCGCGAAAGGCGGCTCAGGCGCGGACCAGCCTTTCGTAGGATTCGGCGATGTCCCGCGTCAGATCGCCCACTTCGAACTTGTATTCCCCGATCTGGCCCACCGGCGTGACCTCGGCCGCGGTGCCGGTCAGCCAGCACTGTTCGAAACCGGCCATTTCCTCGGGCAGGATGTGGCGCTCATGCACGGCGATGCCCTTGTCCTTGAGCATCCCGATCACGGTCTGACGGGTGATGCCGTTCAGAAAGCAATCGGGCAGCGGCGTATGCACCTCGCCGTTCTTGACGAAAAAGACATTCGCGCCGGTCGCCTCGGCCACATAGCCGCGATAGTCCATGAACAGGGCGTCCGAGCATCCCTTGGATTCGGCCTTGTGCTTGGAAATGGTGCAGATCATGTACAGACCCGCCGCTTTGGCGTGGACCGGAATGGTCTCGGGGCTGGGGCGTTTCCACTCGGCGATGTCGAGCTTGGCGCCCTGCATCTTGGCGTCGCCGTAATACGCGCCCCAGGGCCAGACCGCGACGGCCATGCACACCGGATTCCTGGCCGAGGCAACCCCCATGTCCTCTCCCGAACCGCGCCAGACCACGACCCGCACATAGGCGTCCTGCAGCCCGCTGGCCTTCAGGGTCTCTTCCTTGGCGGCCTCGACCTGATCGACCGAATAGGGCATCGGCATGTCCAGCGCCTCGGCCGAGGCGATCAGGCGTTCCGAATGTTCCCGGCTCTTGAAGATCTTGCCGCCATAGGCCCGTTCGCCCTCGAACACCGACGAGGCATAGTGCATCGCATGGGTGAGAACATGCACCTTGGCGTCGCGCCAGGGCACCAGTTCGCCATTCAACCAGATGACACCCTCACGATCGTCGTAACCCGCCATGCCGAGACCTCCTGAACGAGCGAATTTCCAAAAGTTGCGCTGAATTGGTCCGGATCGGACATTTTGTTGCGCAAATGCTGCGATTCGATACCTGTTCGCTCTTGGAATGTCAACAAGACTGACGTAATGTCGGGCCGAGCAACAAAAGAGGCACGCCATGTCCGAAACCCGCCCCGTTCAAGCCTTTGGCGGCGAGAACCTTCTGTTCCTCACGGACGAGCAGCTGCGGCAGGGGATCGAAGCGATGTTCTTTGCCTATCGCGGGTTCACCGCCGACCCCGACCGGATCCTGGCCGAGATGGCCTATGGCCGGGCGCACCACCGCGCCATCCACTTCATCAACCGGGCGCCGGGCACGACCGTGAACAACCTTCTGGCCATCCTGGGCGTCACCAAACAGTCGCTGAACCGCGTGCTGCGGACTCTCATCGCCGACGGCCTGGTCGAAAGCCGCGTGGGCACCGCGGACAAACGCGAACGGCACCTGTTCCTGACCGATGCGGGCCGGGCGCTGGAGGCCAAGCTGTCGGATGCCCAGCGCGCCCGGATGCGCGCGGCCTACAAGGATGCCGGCCCCGAGGCCGTGGCCGGGTTCCGCAGGGTACTTGAAGCGATGATGGATGCTGATATGCGTGGGGCCTACACGAAACTGCGGGATACGGCCTGATGAGCGACATGGATGCCCATCTGCTGATCGTGGATGACGACGAACGCATTCGCGATCTGCTCAAGAAGTTCCTGATGCGCAGCGGGTTTCTGGTCACGGCCGCCCGCGATGCCGCCCATGCCCGCCGCGTCCTGTCGGGGCTGGATTTCGACCTGGTCGTTCTCGACGTGATGATGCCGGGCGAGGATGGCGTCAGCCTGACCCGCGCGCTGCGCGAGACCCATTCCACCCCGATCCTGCTGCTGACCGCGCGCGGCGAGACCGAACACCGGATCGCGGGGCTCGAGGCGGGGGCGGACGACTATCTGGCCAAGCCCTTCGAACCCAAGGAGCTTTTGCTGCGCATCAATGCCATCCTGCGCCGGATGCCCGACACATCCCAGCAAGAGGCCGCGCCCAAGATCCTGCATCTGGGTGCGATCCGCTACGACATCGAGCGCGGCGAGATGTGGCAGGGGGAAACCCCCGTCCGCCTGACCGCCACCGAAAGCCAGCTGATGCGGATCTTCTCTTCGCAGCCGGGCGAACCGGTCAGCCGCGCCAAGCTTGTCGAAGACCTGGGGCGCGACAAGGGTCAGGCGCAGGAACGCGCCGTGGACGTGCAGATCACCCGCCTGCGGCGCAAGATCGAAGCCGACCCGAAACAGCCACGATACCTGCAGACCGTGCGGGGCGCGGGGTACATGCTGGCCCCGGATTGATTTTGCCGCTGCGCGGCGTTTTCTTGCCTTCGGCGAGGATATTTTTGGCCAGATGAAGTGGGGGAGTTTCATGAAGACCGCCGTTTTGACGCATGCCGACTGTCTGGGTCATGTCACCCCCGAGGGGCACCCCGAGCGGGTGGCCCGACTGGAGCATGTCCTGCATGCGCTGGAGCCGCTGGACCTGCAGCGGGTGACGGCGCCGCTGGCGGCGGATGACGATCTGCTGCGGATCCACCCCGAGAGCTACATCCGCGACATCCGCGACGCCCGGCCCGCCGACGGCTTCACGCAGATCGACGGCGACACCTTCATGTCGCCCGGATCGGTCGATGCGGCCTACCGGGCGGCGGGGGCGGCGGTGCGGGCCGTGGACATGGTGCTGTCCGGCGACGCCCCGAACGCCTTCTGCGCCGTCCGTCCTCCGGGGCATCATGCGGAACGTGAAACGGCCATGGGGTTCTGCCTGTTCGGCAATGCCGCCCTGGCCGCCAAACATGCGTTGGACCATCACGGGCTGAGCCGCGTGGCGGTGGTCGATTTCGACGTTCACCACGGCAACGGCACCCAGGATCTGCTGTGGGACGAGGCGCGCGCGCTGGTCATCACCAGCCAGCAGATGCCGCTCTGGCCCGGCACCGGGCGCCCGGATGAAAACGGCGCGCATGGTCAGATCCTGAACATGCCGCTGGCGCCGGGAACCGGCGGCGCGGAGATGCGCGCGGCCTACGAAACGCAAGCCTTTCCGCGGCTGCGCGCCTTCGAGCCGGAGCTGATCATCATTTCGGCCGGTTTTGACGCGCATCGGGACGACCCGCTTGCCAACCTGAACTGGTCCACCGCGGATTTCGCCTGGCTGACCTCGGAACTCTGCGGGATCGCCGGCGAAACCTGCGCGGGCCGTATCGTCTCGACTCTCGAAGGCGGGTATGATCTGAACGCGCTGAGCGAGGCGACCAAAGCCCATGTGGAAGAACTGATGAAGGCCGCAGGATGACCGAGACACCCGTTGAAGAGATGACCTTTGAACAGGCGATGAAAGAGCTTGAGGCCGTGGTGGCGCAGCTTGAGCGCGGGGACGTGGCGCTGGACAAGTCCATCGACCTGTACGAACGCGGCGCGGCGCTCAAGAAACGCTGCGAGGATGAGTTGAAGCGGGCCGAGGAAAAGGTCGCGGCCATCACGCTGGACGCAAACGGCCAGCCGACCGGGACGACGCCAGCAGACGATCTCTGATGTTTCGCGAACGGCTGGCGCAGGACGCGGCGCGCATCCAGCGCCAGTTCGATCTGGTGCTTGGCGCGCTGGACGATCTGGATGTCACCCGCGCGATGGCCTACGCCACCCGCGGCGGCAAGCGCCTGCGCGGGTTTCTGGTTCTGGAAAGCGCCCGGCTGCATGACGTGGCCGAGGCGCGGGCGATCTGGCCCGCCACCGCGATCGAGGCCCTGCACGCCTATTCCCTTGTCCATGACGACCTGCCCTGCATGGACGACGACGACCTGCGGCGCGGCCGCCCGACGGTGCATGTCGAATGGGACGAAGGCACCGCCGTCCTGGCCGGGGACGCCCTGCAGAGCCTGGCCTTCGAACTCTGCGCGCATCCCGACTGCGGCGATCCGGAAACAAGGGCCGACCTGGCGCTGACCCTTGCACAGGCCGGCGGCGCGCGCGGCATGGTTCTGGGGCAGGCTCTGGACATCGCGGCCGAAACCGCGCCCGAACCGCTGACGCTCGACCAGATCACCCGGCTGCAGGCGGGCAAGACCGGCGCCCTGATCGAATGGTCGGCCTGTGCGGGCGCGCGGCTGGCGCGGCAGGAGACCGGGGCGCTGCGCCGATATGCCCGGGCGCTCGGCCTTGCTTTTCAGATCGCCGACGACATCTTGGATGTCGAGGGCGATGCCGAAAAGGCCGGCAAGCGGCTGCAAAAGGACGCCGGCGCGGGCAAGGCCACATTCGTCTCGCTGCTCGGTCTCGACGCGGCCAAGGCCCGCGCGGCCGAGCTGGTGGATGCGGCCTGCGCGGCGCTGGACGGCTACGGTCCGCGGGCCGACACCTTGAAGGAGGCCGCCCGCTTCGTTATTGCCCGAGACAGCTGAACCGAAAAGGACGCCATGTCAGACCGCCCGAACACACCGCTGCTGGATCTCGTGAACCGCCCTGCGGACCTCAAGCAGTTTTCGGACGCGCAACTAGTCCAGTTGGCGGACGAGCTGCGGGCGGAAACGGTTTCCGCGGTCTCCGTCACCGGCGGGCATCTGGGGGCCGGGCTGGGCGTCGTCGAACTCACCGTGGCCCTGCACGCGGTGTTCGACGCCCCGCGCGACAAGATCATCTGGGACGTGGGCCATCAGAGCTATCCCCACAAGATCCTGACCGGGCGCCGCGACCGTATCCGCACCCTGCGCCAAAAGGACGGGCTGAGCGGCTTCACCAAACGCAGCGAAAGCCCCTATGACCCGTTCGGCGCGGCCCACAGCTCGACCTCGATCAGCGCCGCGCTGGGCTTTGCCGTGGCCCGCGACCTGGGCGGGGTGACGCCCGAGGGTCTGGGCGATGCCATCGCCGTGATCGGCGACGGGTCGATGTCGGCCGGCATGGCGTTCGAGGCGATGAACAACGCCGGCCACCTGAAAAAGCGCCTGATCGTGATCCTGAACGACAACGAGATGAGCATCGCCCCGCCGGTCGGCGCGCTGTCGAACTATCTCTCGCGCCTCTATGCCGAGGAACCGTTTCAGGAGCTCAAGGCCGCCGCGAAAGGCGCGGTATCGCTGCTGCCCGAACCGTTCCGCGAAGGCGCCAAGCGCGCCAAGGAGATGCTCAAGGGCATGGCCATCGGCGGCACCCTGTTCGAAGAGCTGGGCTTCAGCTATCTCGGCCCGATCGACGGGCATGACCTCAACCAGCTGCTGCCGATCCTGCGCACCGTCAAGGCGCGGGCGACCGGACCGATCCTGATCCACGCCCTGACCCGCAAGGGCAAGGGCTATGCCCCGGCCGAGGCCGCCCGCGACCGCGGCCATGCGACCGCGAAATTCGACGTCGTGACCGGCAAGCAGTTCAAGGCGCCATCGAACGCGCCGACCTATACCTCGGTCTTCGGCAAGACGCTGGTGGCCGAGGCGGCGCGCGACGACAAGATCGTCGCCGTCACCGCCGCCATGCCCGACGGCACCGGCCTGAACCTGTTTGCCGAACGCTACCCGTCGCGCTGTTTCGATGTCGGCATCGCCGAACAGCACGGGGTGACGTTTTCCGCGGCGCTCGCGGCCGGGGGGCTCAAGCCGTTCTGCGCGATCTATTCGACCTTCCTGCAGCGCGGCTACGATCAGGTCGTGCACGACGTGGCGATCCAGCGCCTGCCGGTGCGCTTCGCCATCGACCGGGCCGGCCTGGTGGGGGCCGACGGCGCGACCCATGCCGGATCGTTCGACATCGCCTATCTTGCCAACCTGCCCGGCATGGTCGTCATGGCCGCCGCGGACGAGGCCGAGCTGGTGCACATGGTCGCCACCGCCGCCGCCCATGACGACGGCCCCATCGCCTTCCGCTATCCGCGCGGCGAAGGGGTGGGCGTCGATTTGCCCGAACGCGGCGAGGTTCTGGAGATCGGCAAGGGCCGGATCATCCAGCCGGGCGCCCGCGTGGCCCTGCTGTCGCTCGGCACCCGCCTGGCCGAAGTGCAAAAGGCCGCCGAGTCGCTCGCCGCCAGAGGGATCACGCCGACGATCGCCGATGCGCGCTTCGCCAAGCCGCTCGACCACGACCTGATCCGCGATCTGGCGACCGGGCACGAGGCCCTGATCACCATCGAAGAGGGCGCCATCGGCGGCTTCGGCAGCCACGTGGCGCAGTTCCTCGCCGAAGAGGGCTTTTTCGACACCGGCCTGAAATACCGCGCGATGGTCCTGCCCGACACCTTCATCGACCAGGCCAGCCCCGCCGACATGTACGCGGTCGCCGGCATGAACGCCGAACAGATCGAAACCAGGGTGCTCGACGTTCTGGGCGTGGCGCGGATCGGGGAGAAGCGGGCGTAGAGGGGCGGGGCCGGATCATTGGCCACCCGTCACAACTCGTTCTTGTAGATCTCGCCACCCTTCATGATCAGGTCGAACCGCTCTTCGTATTCGGTCATCACCGACATGTCCTCCAGCGGATTGCCGTCGATCAGCAGGATATCCGCATGGGCGCCTTCGGCGATCACGCCCAGCGCGCCGGGATAGGGGTTGCGCGGCCCGGAAAGCGCCAGCAGTTCGGCCGATTTCGAAGTGGCTTGCCGGAGGATCTCGGCATTGTCGAACCACTTGGTGCGCAGCACGAATTCCTCGTTCGCGCGCGCGAGCATCGCCGGCGAGGTGATGACGTCGGTGCCGAAGACGATGTTCTCGAAGCCCAGTTCCTTGGCCATGGTGAACATCTGGTCGATTCCGTCAAAGGCTTCGTCGTGCCTGGCCTTCTGCTCGTCGTTGTAGCCTGCCGGGTGGAAGGTGTAGACGATCACCTGCGGCGACAGCCAGGCGTCCTTCTCCATCATCAGGCGCATGGCCTCCTCGCTCATCAGGTTGCCATGTTCGATCGACCTGACCCCGTTCTCGATCGCACGGATGATGCCGTCCGAATTGTAGACATGGGCGGTGACATATGTGTTCCAGTCCTCGGCCGCCTCGACAGCCGCGCGGATCTCGTCATCGGTGTATTGCATGGTATCCAGCGGATCGGCGTACGACCCGGTGCCGCCGCCGACCGATATCTTGATCTGCGACGCCCGCCGGCGCAGGATCTCGCGCACCGTGCGCAACACCTCGTCGCGCCCGTCGGCCACCGCGGCATGGAAGTATTTCATCGGCGTGCTGGGCTCGAATGCCAGCGACCCGGGCGCTTCGGCATCGGTGCGGTGGTCCGAATGGCCGGAACTTTGCGAAATCATAGGGCCGGACGGATAGACGCGGGGCCCGACAAGGATACCCTCGTCGATGGCGCGTTTCAGCGAGAACGAGTTGCCGCCGACATCGCGCACGGTCGTGAACCCCTGCATCAGGTATTGTTCGGCAGTGACCGACGCCACGTAAGCCCAGTATTCGCGGTCGGCGGTGAAGGCGATTCCGAAAGGCATCTGGAACATCAGGTGCGCGTGCATGTCCGCAAAGCCGGGCATCAGGAAACGGCCATCGGCATCGATCACCGTGGCGCCTTCGGGCGCGTCGAGATCGGCGCCCACAGCCGCGATCATGCCGTCCTGAACCAGCACGTCCTGCCCCTCGATCAACTCGGCGTTGACCCCATCGAAAATGCGGGCGCCGGTGATAAGGGTGGCCTCCTGCGCGAGGCTGGGTGTGGCGAAGGCGAAAAAGAGGAGGCTCGCGGCGATCTTGCTTCGTGCTCGCATGGCGGTTCCTTTCAAAATTTTTTCGGTCAGACGTCTGCGTATCGATAAGCATGGTAGTCGGAGTCCAGCCTGGATTGAACAGTGACCTTGAGGCCGAGGCGCAGGAAAAGGTCCGGGTTCGGGAGTTCCGCCCAATTCGTGATCATCCGGCAGGCTTGCCCGACCGTGTTGCCGCCCGACACCAGCTTGCTTTCGTGCGAGCGGGCAGGTCGGCGTGAAAGGCCGAAATTCGGCCCTCCGGGACATGTACAAAACAGCACATCCCCCTCTGGCATCCTGTACAAAGCGGACAATGCGCCGGGGATCAGTGGCCGGCGGCTCCCCTTCGACATCCCGGATTCAAGCGGTCAGATCCGGCCCGCCAGTGCCTCCAGACCCACCCGGTAGTTCGGATAGATCAACTTGACGCCGAGTTCCTCCTTGATGCGGTCATTCCGTACCCGCTTGTTTTCCATGTAGAAACTGCGCGCCATCGGCGTCATGTCGGCCTCGTCGAACGGCACGGCCGGCGGCAGGGGCAGGCCCTGCAATTCGGCCGCATAGGCGATCACGTCCTGCGGCGGCACCGGCTCGTCATCACAGACATTGTAAACCGCCCCCGGATCCGGCCGCGCCATCGAAGCCGCCAGAACCTGCGCGATGTCATCCACGTGAATTCGGCTAAATACTTGACCGGGCTTGACAATTCTCCGCAGCCCGCCACGGCGCAGTTTCGAGAACGGCCCCCGCCCCGGCCCGTAGATGCCGGCCAGACGAAAAATGTGCAGCGGCAGATCCGGTATGGCCGACCATTGTTCCTCGGCCCTGACCCGCCAGCGGCCACGCTCGGCAGTGGGCGCGGGCGGCGTGGTCTCGTCAACCCAGCCACCGTCATGATCGCCGTAGACGGCGGTGGTCGAGAGATACCCCACCCATGCGAACTGGCCCGCCCGTCCGGCGATCTCAGTGCCCAGCGCCGCCAGAACCGGGTCGCCGTCGGCATCGGGGGCCGTCGAAACAAGCAAGTGGGTCACGCCGTCCAAAGACGGTTCGGAACCGGGCCAGATCACCGGTTCGGCCCCGGAATCCCGAATGGCTCCGATCTGATCCGGGTTTCGGGTGGTGCCGATGATCCGCCACCCCTGCGGGGCGATGAGCCGTGACAACGCGCGGGCAGAGTAGCCGTGTCCGAAGGAAAGCAAGGTGCCTGTCATACGCACTTGATGGGACGCCCCGCCCGGGGATGCAAGCGCCGGATGGACGCACTTGATTCGAATCCCTTGTTGCGCGTTTGATTGTGGGATGACCGACAAGACACCGAACCTGCACGCGGCCTATGCGCTGCAAAGCCCGGAAGATCACAAACGTCTCTATGCGGAATGGGCCGGGGACTATGACGAGGGCTTCGCGGCGCTCGAGGATTATCAGCTGCACATCCACACCGCCCGCGCCTTTGTCGCCGCCGGCGGACAGGGGCCCGTGCTGGACGTGGGCGCGGGCACCGGCCTGTGTGGCGCGGTTCTGTCCGGGCTTGGTGTCGGGCCGATCGACGCCACCGATATCAGCCCCGAGATGCTGGCCGAAGCGATGCGCAAAGACATCTATCGCGACGCGATCGAGGCCGATCTGAACGTCGGCATCCCGGTTCCGCGGGACAGCTATTCCGGCATCGTGTCCTCGGGCACCTTCACGCATGGCCATCTTGGCCCCGAGGCGCTGCCCGCCTTGCTCCGCATCGCCCGCCACGGCGCGCAGTTCGCCTTGTCGATCAACGCCAAGCACTACGACTCCATGGGGTTCGCCGGTACCCTTCTTGACCTCGCCAAGTCCCGGATCGAGAATCTGAAGCTTCACGAGGTGCGCATCTATGGCGACCTCGCCGCCGGTCCCAACAAGGATGATACGGCCTACATCGCTCTTTTCGAGAAGAGTTGACCCAGACTAACGCCCTTTCCAAACCGGATCGCGCTTTTCGGCAAAGGCGCGCGCGCCTTCCAGATTGTCCTCGGAACCGTACAGGACGTCCACCGTTCGCAACTGCCGCTTGGTGATCCTGTTCATGATGTCCTGAAACCTGGAATCCTCCGCCTCGCGCACGATCTCCTTGATCGCCGCGTAGACAAGCGGCGGACCGCTGGCCAGCAGACGCGCAAGATCCCAGGCCCGGTCCATCAGCCGATCCGCCGGCACGATCTCGTTGATCAGGCCCCAGCGATGCGCCTCCTCGGCATCGAACCAGCGCCCGGTGAGCAGGAGTTCCATGGCGATGTGATAGGGGATGCGTTTGGGCAGTTTCACGCTGGCCGCATCGGCCACGGTGCCCGAGCGGATTTCGGGCAGCGCAAAGGTCGCGTGATCGGCGGACAGGATCATGTCCGCGCTCAGCGCCAGTTCCAGCCCGCCGCCGCAGGCGATCCCGTTGACCGCGGCGATGACGGGCTTGTTCATGTCCCTGAGTTCCTGCAGCCCGCCGAAACCGCCAACGCCATAGTCGCCATCCACGGCATCCCCATCCGCGGCCGCCTTGAGATCCCAGCCGGGACAAAAGAACTTTTCTCCACCGCCGGTCAGAATGGCGACCCGCAGATCCGGGTCGTCGCGAAAGTCCCGGAACACTTCGCCCATGATCCGGCTGGTCTTGAGGTCGATCGCATTGGCTTTGGGGCGGTCCAGAGTGACTTGCAGGATCGCGCCGTCGCGCTCGGTCTTGACTGGGTTCATGAGCTTGCCTTTCGGATCAGGGCATCCGCCGCGACGGCACCGGTCGCGGAGCAGATGAGTGGATTGATTTCAACTTCGCTGACAGTTTCTGCGTTGGCAATGACGTAGGCTTGCAGGGCTTCTATTGCGTCCAGCACTGCGTCCATCCTGACCGCCGGCTTGCCGCGATACCCTGCGAGCAGCGGTGCGCAGGCCAATCGGGTCAGCGCATCGCGGATCGCCGGGCGTCTGGACGGCACGAGCAGCGATACGGTGTCCCTCAGGATCTCGGTCAGGACGCCGCCGGCACCTAGGGTCAGCACGAATCCGTGCGCCGGATCGTGCGTGATACCGACCAACAGTTCGGCGCTGCCGCCGGTCGCCATTTCCTCGACGAGCAGTTCGGCTGTTCCGACCTGTCGCGCGGCCGCTTCGACTTCCTCGGCGCCGACACCGAGCAGAACCGCGCCGGCCTCGGATTTGTGGGCCAGTCCAAGCCCCTTGACGGCAAAGGGTGGCCGCAATCGGCGCGCGGCTTCCGCAGCCATGTCCACGCTGGCCACCACGCCGCGCGGCACCGACAGCCCGAACGCGGCCAGTTCCGCCTTGGCCTCTGCCTCGCTGAGAACGCTGACCGCCGCGGGCGGCTGCACCCTCAGGACCGGGTCCGCCGGCTCGGGCACCGGACGCGCGGCGGCCTCGATCGCGGCCAGCGCCTCGTGGAGCCCGGCGAAAGGAACGACCCCGCCCGCCATCAGGGTCCGGGCCACGTCCTCGGGCATCAGTTCCGGCAAAGTTGCCGCGACCGCAAAAGGCATGCCGGTCGCCCGCGCGCAGTTGAGCGCGGCCTGCGTCGCGCAGGTCCAGTCGGTCGCATCGGTATGCGGGTAATCGACAATCGCCATGGTCAGAGCCGAATCCGGCCCCATCATGCCGGACCAGGCGCGGGTCATCGCCTGCGTGTCCCGCCAGATGTAGGTGTGGTAGTCGAGCGGGTTGGCCAGCGCCACCATCGGCCCGAGCGCGGCCCGCAATTCCGAGCGTTGCGCGTCGGTCAAAGACGGAAAACGCAGATCACGGTCCACCGACATATCCGCCACCAGGCTGGCCTCGCCACCCGAGCAGCTGATCGCGCTGATGCCGTTGCCCGACAGGCGCCCCGAAACGTGCAGCAGCTTGAGAGTTTCCAGGAAGCTTGGAGTGTCCTGCAACCGCGCAATGCCCAGGCGATCCAGAAATGCCTGCGCCCCGGCATCCTCGCCCGCCAGGGACGCGGTATGCGAGACGGTCGCTGCCTGCGCATGGGCCGATTTTCCCATCTTGAGCGCCACGATGGGAACGTTCCTGTCGCGCGCGCGGGCCGCCAGCGCCTCCCATTTCCGCAGATCGCCGAACCCTTCGATGTGAACGCCGATGGCCGTCACGCGCGGGTCGTCCAGCAGGGCGCGCGCGATCTCTGCCTGGTGGGTCTGGGCCTGATTGCCACAGGTCAGCATGAAGGCCAGCGGCAGGGCGCGGCGCTGCATCGTCATGTTGATGGCGATGTTCGAACTTTGCGTCAGGATGGCAACGCCGCGTTCGACCGGCGACATCCCGTGCTGATCCGGCCAGATCGCCGCCCGGTCCAGCGCATTGACAAACCCATAGCAGTTGGGCCCGAGGATCGGCATGTCCTTGGCGGCGGCGACCAGCTGCGTCTGCAGGTCCGCGGCGCCTTGGTCTTCGGCAACCGCTTCGGTGAAGCCCGACGCGAAGCAGACCGCGCCGCCCGCGCCTATGCGTGACAGGGCGGCCACCGCCTCGATCGTCGCGCGACGGTTGATGCCGATGAACGCCGCATCCGGCGCTTCGGGCAAATCCTCGATCCGCGCAAACGCGGCCTCGCCGCCGACTTCCCGTGCCTTGGGATGCACGGGCCAGACCGGACCCGAGAACCCTATCTTCCTGACCTGCCGCACGACCTCGGCGCACCACGCGCCACCTCCGATCACCGCAAGCGACCGGAAGCGCAGCAGGCGCTGCAATCGCGCGGTTTTCGGCGGTTCAGAGCCTGTTTCGCCCCATACGGAACCCGGCAACTCAAAGGTCGCGGTCATGCGCCCAAAGCCCGCAGCAGATCGCGGCTGATGATGTGGCGCTGAATTTCGGACGTGCCGTCCCAGATCCGTTCGACCCGCGCATCGCGCCAGAACCGTTCGATCGGATAGTCGTCCATCAGCCCCATGCCGCCGTGGATCTGGATCGTGGCATCGGTTACGCGCGCCAGCATTTCCGAAGCATAAAGCTTGGCCGAGGCGATTTCGCGGTTGGCGGGCAGCCCCTGGTCCAGCCGGTCGGCGGCCGCAAGCGTCAGCAGGTCGGCGGCGTCGATTTCCGTGATCATGTCGGCGATCTGGAAGGACACGCCCTGGAACTTGCCGATCTTCTGGCCGAACTGCTCGCGTGTCGCGGCATAATCGAGCGCATAGTCGAAACAGCGGCGCGCACGGCCGACCGACATGGCCGCCACGGTGATGCGGGTGGCGTAGAGCCAGGTGTTCATCACCTCGAACCCGCCATCGACCTCGCCCAGAA